>CALVPC010000069.1 GCA_944350405.1 uncultured Bacilli bacterium | reverse complement strand
AAGGAAATTAACTTCATGTGGGAGTGGAAAGAAATATAAGAATTGTTGTGGACGATAAGATATAATTAAAAAATAAAAGGTGTTAACATTTGTGATGTTGATACCTTTTAAAATAAATTGTTTGGAGGATGAAATAATATGATAGAAAAGTTTTATGATGGTTTGAAAGATATAAAATATGGTTGGTATGATAAAAACAATATTTTGCATACTAGACTAGAAAAAGATGAGTTTAGAAAAAATTATAAAATGCAATCATGTGATAATGTTTTAAAATCACGATATGCTATATGTTGGGAAATGTGTGAGGTTCAAAGAAAATATTTTGATAGAATTGGGGTAAATAATAAAACTATTTTTGTTTATTTGAATAATGGAAGAGGAGAATGTCATACTTTTTCAGTTTTTAATATGAATAATTATTGGTATTGGTTTGAGGCTTCTTGGGAAAGAAAAAAAGGAATTCATAAGTTTAATTCTTTAAACGAGATTTTAGATTTTTATAGGGATAATTTTGAGGATTTTGCAAAGTTTGGATATAATAAAGAAGATATCGTTTTTTATGAGTATGATAAAGCTTTAGCAGGATGCTCTTGTGAGGATTTTTATAAACATTGTTTGTCTGGAAAACTAATTCAATAATATTTCTCTAGTTGACTAGAGATTTTTATTTTTTTATAGTATAATTATGTAAAATTGGAGGTCTTTATGGAAATAGTTGATATTAAAAAAATCCTTGTTGATAATTTAAATAAAATAGATATTTTATGGAGGTCTCTTTGACGTCGATAATAAGTTATTAACAATAAAAAAATTAGAAGAAGAAATTAATAGTTCTAATTTTTGGAATGATAATGATAAAGCTAAGAGTGTAATTGATAATTTAAATGAATTAAAAGATTTAACTGATAATATTGTTACTTTGAGGCAAGATATTAATGATAATTTAGAATTATTAGGGCTAATTAATTTAGAACAAGATCAAAATATTTTAGATTCAATTGAGATTTTTGCTTCTTCTATTTCGGATAAAGTTGCAAAACTTGAACTTGAGCTTTTACTTAATGGTGAATATGATCATAATAATGCAATAGTTGAAATTCATTCTGGAGCTGGAGGTACGGAAGCCTGTGATTGGGCTAATATGCTTTACCGAATGTATACTAGATGGTGTGATAGTCATAATTATAAAGTAGAACTTTTAGATTATCTTGAAGGTGATGAGGCTGGGATAAAAAGAGTTTCTTTCTTGGTAAAAGGAGCTAATGTTTATGGATTTTTAAAATGTGAGAGAGGGGTTCACAGATTGGTTAGATTATCTCCATTTGATGCTAATAATAAAAGACATACGTCATTTGCTTCAGTGGAAGTAGTTCCAGAAGTTGATAATAATATTGATATTGAAATAAAAGATGATGATATTAAAATAGATGTGTATCGTTCTAGTGGCGCAGGTGGTCAAAGTGTTAATACTACAGATAGTGCAGTTAGAATTACTCATTTACCGACAAAAATAGTGGTTACATGTCAAAACGAAAGAAGTCAGTTAAAGAACAAAGAAAAAGCTCTTTCTATTTTAAAGGGGAAATTAAAGGTTTTAGAACTTGAAGAACAAGAAAAAAAGCTTGCTAATTTAAAGGGCGATTTCCAAAATATTGAGTTTGGTTCTCAAATTAGAAGTTATGTAATGCATCCTTATTCTATGGTTAAAGATCATAGAACTTTATTTCAAACTAGTGATGTTAATAAAGTATTAGATGGTGATATAGATATGTTTATTGATGCTTATTTAAGGAGTTGATTTTATGGATGTGATACTTAGTAAAATTTATAATAAAAATAGAATAAAAAGATATATTAATTTTTTTATTGGAGCACTTATTTGTGCCATTTCATATAATTTATTTATTCTTCCATATAATATTGTTTTTGGTGGTGTTGGAGGAATCAGTATTATTGTTAGTAATTTTATTACTATAAAGCCTTCTGTTTTTATATTTGTTTGTTGTATGATTTTATGCGTTGTTAGTTTTATTGTTTTGAGTCCAAAAAAAACAATTGGTTCTTTGATAGGTGGTATAGTTTTTCCAATTTTAGTTGAACTTACTTCTAATATTGGTAATTATATTAATGTTGATGGTAATGATATGCTTTTATTTACTGTGTTTGGGGGAATTACTTATGGTATAGGTCTTGGTCTTATTATGAAGGCTGATTTTACTTTAGGTGGTACAGATATAATTACTCAAATTGTTAGTAAGTATACTAAAATGACTATTGGTAATGCTATGCTTATAGTTGAAGGTGTCATTGTTATTATTGGAGCTTTTGTATTTGGTGTTACTAATTTTATGTATGCAGTTGTTATTTTGTATTTAATTACATTTTTAGTTGATAAAGTTTTACTTGGTATTTCTGATAAGAAGGCTTTTTATATTATTACAAAGAAAAAGAAAGAGGTTTCTGATTTTGTTATTAATGAACTTGGACATACAATAACTGTATTTAATGCAACTGGAGGTTTTTCAAGAAAAAAGGTATCTGTTCTTTTTACTGTTATTCCTACTAAGGAGTATTATAAGCTTAAAGAAGGTATTAAACATATAGATATGGAAGCTTTCTTTACTGTTGTAGATGCTTATGAGGTTACAGGAGGTGAATGATGAATAGTTTTTATGAAGAAATAAAATTTATTTTTACTGATCCTTCAGTTGCTCGTAGTTATGCTAAAATGACTGTTTTTTTAGTTATATCTGCAGTGTGTTATAATTTATTTATACTTCCTATTCATTTAGTAGCTGGAGGTACAGCAGGATTAGGTGTTTTATTTGATGCACTTTTTGGTATTGATTCTTCAATAACATTATTTATAATTTCTTTTGTTATGTTTGTACTTGCATATTTATTTTTAGATGCTAAACAAGTTGTGGCTACTCTTTTTATTGTACTTGTTTACCCTCTTTTAATAAAAGCTACTAGTGGTTTTAATGCAATTTTTTTAATAGATCAGTCTCATGTTCTTATCATGGTTATTTTTAGTGCTATTATAAATGGATTTGCACAAGGTTCACTTTTTAAACTTGGTTTTAATGTTGGAGGTCTTTCTATTATTCCATTAATTATTTATAAATATGCTAAAGTTTCTGTTACACTTTCTAATAGTATGATAAATGCTATTGTTGTCATAATTGGAGGATTTACTTTAGGATTTTCTAATATTTTATATGCATTATTATTTTTGATAATAAATAGAACAGTTAGTGAAAAAGTAATTCTTGGAATAAGTAAGAATAAGACATTTAAAATTATTAGTAGTAAGTATTTGAATATAGAAAAGTTTATTCAGCAAGAATTAAAACATGATGTTACAATATATGATACTTATGGAGCTTATGAGGAAAATGATAGAAAACTTTTAATGGTTGTTATTCCTACTAATGAATTTACAATATTACGTGACTATGTTAAAAGTGTTGATAAAAAAGCGTTTATATTTGTTACGGATACTTATGAAGCTGGAGGTCAGGATTTGAGTATTTCACAAGTGTAGTGTTAAGTAATTATTTTTATAGTTACTTTTTTTGTATCAGTACATTTTTTATGATATAATTACTATATGCGAGGTGTTTGTTTTGGAATTAATTAGTATGAAGAATGTATATAAAACTTATCCTAATGGGGTAGGTGCTATATTTAATCTTAATTTATCTATTGATAAGGGCGATTTCGTTTTTATAATAGGTGGTTCTGGTAGTGGTAAAAGTACACTTATTAAGATGCTATATAGAGAAGAAAAACCATCAAGAGGGGAAATTGTTGTAGGAAGTGTTAATGTTGGTAAGCTTAGAAATTCTAGTGTTTATAAGCTTAGGAGACTTATTGGCGTCGTTTTTCAAGATTATAAATTATTACCAAAACTTACTGTTTATGAAAATGTAGCATTTGCTTTAGAGGTAACAGGGGTAGATAGTAAAGAGATAAGAAAGAGAGTTATAAATGTTTTAGGGAAAGTTGGACTTAAGCATAAGGCTAAAGAGTATCCTGATAAATTATCTGGTGGAGAGCAGCAAAGAGTTGCAATAGCAAGGGCTATTGTTAATAGGCCAAAATTACTTATATGTGATGAACCAACTGGTAATTTGGATCCTAAGATAAGTATGGAGATAATGGAAATATTAGAGACAATTAATAAAGATCTAGGTACTACTATTCTTATGGTTACGCATGATTTAGATATAGTTAAAAAAATGAAGAAACGAGTTATTGTTCTGAAAGAAGGCAGACTTGTGAAGGATTATAAGGAGGGTAGTTTTGTAGATGAAAAGTTGTAGGACGTTTTTTAGAAGTTTAAGAGATGCTTTTAAAAGTGTTGTAAGAAATTTTAGTTTGTCACTTGCTTCTGTTACATGTATTACTATTACACTTATAATTATTGCTGCGGCACTTTTGCTTTCTACTAATGTAAGAAATTTTACTGATGAAATAGAAAGAGATGTTACGATTGTTGCATTTTTGGATTCAGATGTTACTGATGAGCAAAGAGAAAATTTTGAACTTTCTATAAAAAGAAATACTAATATAGAAACTTATGATTTTAAATCTAAAGCTGAAGTAAAGGCAGAAATGCAAGAGGAAAATGAAACTTATAGTAGTATATTAGCAGAATGGGATGATGAAGAAAATCCTCTTAAAGATACTTATACAATAAAAGTTTTTGATGTTAATCAAATAGGAAATACCGCAAAAGAAATTGAACAAATTGAAGGAGTTAGTTCTGTTCAATATGGTGAAGGATTAGTTGAGCAGTTAGTTGGAGTATTTGATGCAATTGAAAAAATTACTATTGTTGCGGCAGGAGCTTTAATAATTGTTACGATATTTTTAATTATAAATACTATTAAACTTACTATTTTTTCTAGAAAGAGAGAAATTGGCATAATGAGACTTGTTGGAGCTAGTAATATTAGAATTAAATTACCTTTTGTTTTTGAGGGAATAATTTTGGGAATAATAGGATCTAT
>CALVPC010000068.1 GCA_944350405.1 uncultured Bacilli bacterium | reverse complement strand
AGAGATTCTTCCTTCAAAAGGATCTGCTTCTTGACTACCTACTATTTTATACTCATCCAAATCATCTTCATCATCTACATATGATATTTTCACTGTATTACCAAGACCAACCTTATCACTAGACACTTCTTCAATTATTTGAGCGTTATCAATAATACTTTCAAGTTTTTGAATCCTAGCTTCTATTTCTGCTTGTTCATTTCTAGCAGCATCATAATCTGCGTTTTCTGACAAATCTCCTAAAGCTCTAGCCTCTTTAATTGCATTTATATTATCTGGTCTTCTAACATTTATTAAATAATCTAATTCATCTTTTATCTCATCATAACCCTCTTGGGTTAAAAAAACTTTCTTTTTATCTGACATTTATAAGTTCACCTCTTAATTTTTAAACTATCTAAAAGGATACTATTTTTTTCTTATTTTGTCAAGTAATTTCATAAAAAGTTCACTCTCATCATAGAGCTTACTTCTATTTTTTCAGAATAAGGAATTTTTACAATTTGTTTTGGATGTCTTGCACATTCTAATAAATTACCTTCCTCATCATATATTTTATCTATAACAAAATTATATTCCTTCAAAGAAGGAGTAAAAATATTAACTTTATCTCCTATCTTAAAATAGTTCCTTTGTTCTAACACAATCATTTTATTATCTTCATCATAAGAAATAACTATCCCTAAAAAATCTTTATTGGAAACTTCTTCTCTACCAATATAATATTGATCATCACTATTAACGTTACCTTTAAAATACTGATTACTAGATTCACGATTAGCAACTCTATCAAGTATAGTCATCATTTTTTTAACAAGTGTAGGAGTAAAACTATTATTATAATATGCATCAATTAAATTTCGATAACAACTAATAACTGTAGCTATATAATAAATACTTCTCATTCTACCTTCTATTTTTAAAGAACTAACACCCATTTCAATAAGTTTAGGTATTTCTTTACCCAAATTTAAATCCTTAGTAGCAATAGAATATTGTATATCACGTTTTTTATCCAAATCAAAAACAAATCTACATACTTGAGCACATCCACCTCTATTAGAATCACGACCTGTAAAATAGTTTGATAGTACACATCTACCAGAATAGCATGTACACATAGCGCCATGTAAAAAAACTTCAATAGAGGCTCCAGTCTCTTCTATAATATTTCTAATATCATAAGCAGACACTTCTCTTGCTAGAACTATTCTACTAATTCCTTTACTCATTAAGTATTTAACAGATTCCTTATTAGTCGTACTTCCTTGTGTACTAAAATGAATCTCCAAATTAATATTATTCTCCTGTATCATATCTATTACTAAAGGATCACTCACAATAACTGCATCAACATCACAATCTTCTAAAAAACATAAATATTCCAAAAGACCCTCTACATCATCATCATGAAATACAATATTTATAGTAACATATAACCTCTTATTTAAACTATGAGCAACCCTACAAGCTTCTTTTATTTCATCATTAGAAAAATTACTGGCATTAGCTCTTAAACTAAAATTTTTTCCACCAATATAACAAGCATCTGCTCCATAAAGATAAGCTATTTTTAATTTTTCTAAATCTCCCGCTGGAGAAAGTAACTCTACCATTTTCACTTCACCTTATAAATTGTTTTCTTATCAAAAAATCCTAAACTAGTAGGAACCAAACAATTTATTTTCCTTTCTAGTTCTAATAATTCATCATCCGTAGAACTATTAATAGCTAAATTAAAGCATTCTAAAACATTATCAAAAATATCTTTATCAATGCCATAATCATCCAAAATAATATATTTTATACCAGCATCTTTAAGCCTATTTATATATCTAATACCATTAAATATATCTTTACTTATAAACTTAGTACCATAATCATTTTCAATAACACCATATCTACCAGTTTTTTCACTCATATAATGATAAATATCTTCATTACTTTCATTAACATAATCAAAATAAGAACTAAGTAACAATCTTTTAGATACAGCCATTAATTGAAAACCAAAAATGTTAACAAACAAATCCATATCAATATTTCTACTAATATTAACAATCTCATCAATAGTAATTTCCGAAGAAATAACCGCACCTTTTACTCCTTCTTTTTTATAATAATTACATGTTCTATAATTAGTCACTAAAAAATTTTGATTCCAAATAAGAGGAATATCTATTTTTAATTTTTTACTTAAAGAAAGAACAGCTAAATCATAAAAAAATATACCTCTTACTTTAAAATCATTTAAAAATAAAAGTGCCTGTTCTAAAAAGCTTAAATCATCATTAAATATATTTTTATCTAACGAAATATAAATTTTACTTGTATCCATATCTTTTAATTCTTCTAAAGAAATAAGATTATTATCAATAGATAATCCTTTTAATCCAAAAAGAAGGAAATGAGATCCCTTCCATATATTATTACTCCTTAAAACTATTTCCATAACTAAATCCTTCTTTCTGAAACTGAAATACCATCACCTAAATCATAATATTTTGTTATATAAAAAGTATTATTATCCAAAAATTCTATATAAGCTCTTATTTTTTTTACAAGACTCCTAATATTCTTACTTGGTATTTCTTCTAAATTTTTCTTAACATATCCATGAAAATTTATATTATCAGTAATAACAGATCCATTAATCTCTAAATTATGTTCAAAAGACTTAAAAAATTCCAAGTTCTTTCCTTTAGCAGCATCTATAACAATTAAATCATATTTATTATTTAATTTTATTTCTAAAGCATCATTATATATTAAAGTAATTCTATTTTCTAATCCAAATTTTTTTATATTTTTAAGAGCTTCTATATATCTATCTTTATCCTTCTCAATAGTAACAACACTAACTTCTGGAGAAGAAAGACACATCATAATAGCAGAATATCCAATTGCAGTACCTATTTCAAGTATTTTCTTAATATTTCTTTGTGCTATATAATTAGTAATAAAATCAATAGTATCATCTTGCATAATAGGAACATTTTTCTCTAAAGCAAACTTTTTTATTTCCATTATATCCTTGTATATATCTTTTACCATTCAAGCCACAATCCTTCACTTTGTAAATCACTAATCATCTGTTCATGTTCCTCTAAAGACTTAGTAAAATATAATTTATGATTCTTATCGGATACAAAATAATAATAATCTGTATCATTTGGATTAAAAACTGCTTCTAACGCATCAAGACCAGGCATTGATATAGGTCCAACCGGAAAATTAACAGGATTATCTCCTCTAGTATTATAAAGATTAGAACTATTTATATCACTATTTGAAAGTTCTTCAGTCATTTCTTTTCTTACACCATAATAAGAAGTAACACAACTACCAAGAGGCATACCTGTAGCCATTCTATTATAAAAAACACTAGCTATATTCTTAAAATCACTTTCATTATATCCTTCACTTTGAGTAACTGAAGCAAGTGTTATAAGTTCATGAATGCTATAATCACTATTTTCTATTTCTTCCCTATATTCTTCTAAATGACTACCCATAGCATCAAGCATTAGCTTAAATATATCTTGAATAGTAGAATTTTCTTTATCAATATAATAAGTATCAGGAAATAAATATCCTTCTAAAGAATAATATATCCCACTATTTTTAATATCATCAGTAAGAAACCAATACTCATCTATTAATGAATCTATATAACTATCATCATTCATTTTTTCAAGCACATCATCATAAGAAATATTTGTATTATCACTAATTACTCTAGCAACACCCCTTGCATTTATTCCTTCATTAAATGTAAGAGAAACATCATTGCTATTAACCCCACCATTAGATAAAATTTCAACAATTTCACTAAGAGACATATTATTATTTAAAGTATATTTAGCAGCATATATATTTCTATTATTAGTAATAATAGAATATCCTAAAAAGAACTTACCATTCTTTATTAAATTCATCTCTTCCAAATTATTACCTATTTCTGAAAGAGAAGATCCTTCTAAAACTACAAATTCTACATCTTCTCCATCACCGCCAACAGGACTTAAAAAATAAATACATATAGCAATCAATACAAGTAATAAAACAAATATTATTCCCAGAACTATATTTATTATTTTAAAATTTTTATTTTTTTTCATCATCTTTACCTTTTAATTCATCCTGCAATACTCGAAGTGCAGTTTCAATAACTTTCCATTCTTTCTCACTAGTAATTGGTTCCAACTTCATATAATTACCATCAGCAATTACAACAGAGCCATAAGCTTTTAAATTACCATTTTCATCTTTTTCGTTATCAGTATATGCTAAATAATGCTTACCAGTTTCAGTACTATCAAATTCAAGTAATTTATAAAAAGTTTTTTCTTCACCATTTTCATTAAATCCTATAAACATATCATCACTAATATTTTGTTTTCTATCCTTTAATCTCTCATCAATCATTTTTTTATTTTCTTCAGTCATAGCACTATTCCTTTCTATCTAAATAAGATTGTAAAATTACTACTGCAGACAATCCATCAATAACCTTTTTTCTTTTTTTTCTCGTCATATCAGCTTGAAGTAACACACCTTCAGCAAGCCTTGTAGTAAGTCTTTCGTCTTCTAAAATCACTTCTTTATGAAGATATTTTTCTATTTTTTCTTTAAACTTTAAAGTATCCTTTGCTCTAAATCCCTCTGAATTATCCATATTTTTAGGATATCCTAAAATAATTTTATCAATATTTTCTTTTATAATAATAGATTCTAATTCCTTAAGCAAAGTATTTTCATCAACAAATTTTATACTTTTATAAAAAGATGCAACTACACCAGTCTTATCTGAAATTGCAATACCAAGCGATTTTGTGCCTAAATCAAGTCCTAAATATCTCATTTAATATCCTTTAAATAATATTTAAGAAGTGATTCTAAAATCTTTTCACGCTCCAATTTTTGAATTTTCTTTCTAGAATCTTTATAACTAGAAATATATCCTAAATCACCACTCATTAAATAACCAACTATTTGATTAATACCATTATACCCTTTTTCATTAAGAGCATCATTAACATAAGCAAGCACTTCACCAATCATATAATCTTCTAATTCATCGACTTTAAAAATCATAGTTTTATCCATAACATCACCTCTTTTTATATAAATAATTTTAACATTATTAAAAATAATAATCAACAATATAGGTAGAAAAACCTAAAAAGA
>CALVPC010000067.1 GCA_944350405.1 uncultured Bacilli bacterium | reverse complement strand
CCACTAATAGTCATATAATAAACACTAAAATTACTAGCATCTTGATAGTCACTAAAAGTACTACTTAACATTTCTAAATCACTTTGAGGCCAAAGATTGCAATTAATATACTTTTCAAGGCCATTCCCACAGCCTTTAAAAGATTCATATCCAAAATTAAGCTGAACTTCATTTCTATCATAAAAATTATAAATACCATTATGATATGAATAAGTTTTATAATCTGAATTTTTAAACACATTACCATAACTATAAGGATAATAGTTATCTTTAGATTTAATATAACTCCAAGTACCTTCACTAGGAAGTAAACCAGTTAAATTCGTATACTCACCATCTGAAGTAGAAGCATAGTAAATTGGAGTATAAAAATTATCAAAAGTAATACCTTCTTCTTTTAATTTATAAAGAGTCGGAGTAATATCTTTATCAATTATATTAAAATTAAATGATTCCGCAGTAATAAAAATTAAATTTTTATCTTCAAAAATACCTGTATATTTATTTTTATTAGAAGGATCACTCTTACTTAAATATTGATATAATTTCTTATTTCTTTCATTATTTTCATTATTTATTAAACTATTAAAATCAATATATGTAACATTATATTCTTTTTCGTCTTCTAAAGAATAATTATAATCTAAATCTTCATCAAGTAACATTGGCTCAAATCCAATAATAAACCTTTCTATATCAATAAAAGAAGCAGTTAAATAACCAAATTGTTTAATATTTTGAGTATGATTATGAGTATTTTTTATTAAATTATATGGAGAAAATGTACCATTTCTTATAGAAAACATTAACACACTAGCTACAAGCATACTAACAAGCAAAAAAGATACCATAATAACATTAGCTTTTCTATCTTTATCACGAGGTGCTTTTATAATAATAAATATTATAGCTATTAAAAAAAGTATAAATACGAAAAATCCCCAAATATTTTCAATTATAACTTTAATAATAGCTTCTAAAAAGCCAAACACTTGTCCTCCATTTAAAAGTGAAAAAAAGCTGAAGAAGCAGGCATAAAAATTATAATGAACAAACTGAGCTATAAATAATATTGAAATAATTATAAGTATTAATAAATTGATACATTTATTAATTTTTCTATTTTTACTTATATTTGATATTATACTTATAATAGTACCAAAAGATATTGCTTCTAAAACGTAAAACAAAATACTAAGAATACTAATGTGCTTAAATATTAAAACTGCCAGCAATATGTTTAAAATCAATAAATACAAACTGTTTATAATAAAAGTTAAATATTTTTTCATAATTTACTCCTTTAATTTATCTATTTTAGTTTTTACTTCTTTTAAAGCTTTTTCATAATTAGAAGATTCTTTAGGCACATAGTATTTCTTATTTTTTAAATTATCAGGTAGATATTGTTGCTTTACATATGAATTCTTATAATCGTGAGGATATTTATAACCAATATAAGGACTTTTTAAATAAGAAGGGATCTCTCCAATATCAACTGCATCTATATCATTTAAAACCTTATCTATAGCTAAAATAGCACTATTACTCTTAGGAGAAAGACTCATTTCTATTACAATACTAGATAGAATAATTCTAGCTTCAGGAAGACCAACTCTTTCACTAGCGTTAATTGCTGCATCAAGTTTAGGTCCCATACTAGGATTAGCAAGACCAATATCTTCATAACAAATTACAGTAAGTCTTCTATAAATACTATCTAAATCCTCGGCTTTTATAAGCTTAGCTAAATAAAAAAGAGCAGCATCGACATCAGAACCTCTTATAGATTTTTGAAAACCACTAAGAGTATCATAATGTCCAGTTTCATTTTTATCATGCAAAAAATTAGGCTTATTATTTATACTTTTTATAACATCAACATCAACTTCATGTTTGTCATTAAAATAATATGATATTTCAAGCAAATTTATAGCAAATCTAAGATCCCCTCCAGATATCTCACTAATATAGTCTATAGCTGAAGGACTAATCTTTATTCCATTTAATTCTTCACTTTTTACAGCTTTTTCCAAACCCAATTTAATATCACTGGCACTTAAAAGTTCTAATTTAAATATCTGACATCTACTTCTAATCGCAGGATTTATCTTGTGATAAGGATTAGCTGTAGTCATACCTATTAAAGTAATAATCCCACTTTCCAAACAAGGCAATAAAATATCTTGCTTATCTTTATTCATTCTATGAATCTCATCTATAACAAGCACCAAACCATCATACATTTTTGCCTCTTCAATAACAATATCAAAATCCTTTTTTGTATTAGTCGTAGCATTTAAAAATCTATAATTACATTCAATATCATTAACAATAGCATGAGCAATAGAAGTCTTTCCTACACCAGGTGCACCATATAAAATCATAGAAAATATCTTTTTATTTTTGATCATATTAGAAAGAATCTTACCATCTCCAACTAAATGAGACTGTCCAATTATATCTGAAATAGTTTTAGGTTTTAATATTTCTGCTAATGGTTTATTCATCACACTTCACCTATAAAACATTTTATCATAAAATTAAATAAAATGTTCAAATTTCTTTATATATTTGGTATAATTATATAGAGGTAAGTTATGGAATTTAATGATTATATTGATTATATAAAATATGAAAAAAAATTAAGTGAAGAAACAATAAAAAATTATAAATATGATTTAAAACAATTTAATACTTATATAAAAGAAAACAATATAACAGATATAAATAAAATAAAAACAAAAGATATAGAAAATTATTTAAAGCATTTAAAAAATCTAAATTCTAAAACAATTTCTCGTAAAATTACCTCAATAAATAATTTCTTTATATTTCTATTAAAAGAAAAAAGAATTGATCATAATCCATGTGAATTTATAGACAGGCCAAAACTAAACAAAACTTTACCAGATACACTTTCGGAAAAAGAAGTAGAAAGTTTATTAAATATTCCTTTAAATACAATTTATGATTACAGAAACAAAGCAATGCTGGAAATCTTATATGGATGTGGTCTAAGAATTAGTGAATTAGTAAATTTAACGACTAGAGATGTAGATTTTGAAAATGCTATAATTAGATGTATAGGAAAAGGGTCAAAAGAAAGAATTACCCCTATTAATGATTATGTAATATACTACTTAAAAGAATATTTAGAAAGAAGACCATTATTAATAAAAAAAGAAACCACTGATTATCTATTTTTAAATAATCATGGAAAAAAAATGACAAGACAAGGTTTTTTTAAAAATTTACAAAAAATATTAAAAGAAAAGGGTATAACTAAATATGTATCGCCCCATACATTAAGACATTCCTTTGCCACACATTTATTAAATGGTGGAGCAGATTTAAGAAGTGTTCAAATACTTTTAGGACATAGCGATATAAGTACAACAAAAATTTATACCCATATAAGTAATGAAAAAGTAAAAAAAGACTACAAAAATTTTCATCCACGTAGTAATAAGGAGTGATATTATGAAATTTAAAAGAATATTTTTAATTGTCTTAGATTCATTAGGAGTAGGGGAAGCCCTAGATGCTTCAAATTATGGAGATACTGGTGCTAATACTTTAGGACACATTAATGAAAAATGTCCACTATTTATACCAAACTTAACTAAATTAGGATTTTTAAATACCATTAATATGAGCAATAATGAAAATACTGAAGGTTATTATACTATTGCAAGACCTACTAATAAAGGAAAAGACACACTATCAGGACATTATGAAATTATGGGAGTAAGATGTACATACACTTTTCCAACCTTTACAGAAACAGGTTTCCCTGAAGAATTAATCCAAATGATAGAAAAATACACAGGAAGAAAAGTAATAGGCAATATAGCAGCAAGTGGCACCGAAATAATAAAAGAACTAGGAGAACGCCATATGCAAACAGGAGAACTAATTGTTTATACATCTTCTGATTCAGTTTTACAAATTGCAGCTCACGAAAATGTTATACCTCTTGAAGAATTATATAAAATATGTGAAATAGTTAGAAAAATAACTGCAACTAATGATAGTATTAGAGTAGGTAGAGTTATAGCAAGACCATTTATTGGAGATAATAAAGATAACTTCACTAGAACTAGCAACAGAAAAGATTTTGCATTAGATCCTCCAATGAAATCAGTATTAGAAAAATTAGAAGAAAAAAAATTAAGTGTTATATCTATAGGAAAAATTTATGATATTTTTAATGGTAAAGGTATAACCAAAAAAATAACTTCTAGCAATAACAAAGATGGAGTAGATAAAATCTTAGATATCATGGATAAAAAATTTACTGGACTTTGTTTCGCTAATTTAAATGATTTTGATACATTATATGGACATAGACGTAATGTATTAGGATATGCTAAAGCAATTGAAGAATTAGATGTAGAAATACCAGTATTACTTAATAAACTAAATAACGATGATCTTTTAATCATAACTGCAGATCATGGTAATGATCCTACTTATAAAGGAACTGATCATACAAGAGAAAATACACCAGTCATAATTTATAGTAGAATCTTTAAAGAACCTAAAATGCTACCAATAATGAATACATTTGCAGATATAGGAGCTACTATAGCAGAAAATTTCGAAGTAGATCCACCAATGATAGGAACCAGTTATCTAAAAGAATTAAAATAATAAAAAGAATTGGGGAATTTCAATGAATAAATCAAAAAATAAAATAATAATAATACTTATTGGATTAATAATTGTAGTAGCAGCTATATTTTTACTAATAATAGATAAAGACGAATATGCATTTAAAAGTGAATATAAAATAGGGGAGCAAGCACTAATAGATGACATAGAATTAACTTTAAATCAAGTAACACACATTAATAATAATACAGGGATAGAATTAACATTTCAAATAACAAATAAAACCAATAATACGATTACAATCAATGCAGATAAATACTTTGTATTTTATGATATAAATATGGTCCAAATACCAAATAAATATACTAATGATAAAAGTATAATAAAAAAAGATGAAACAATAACATATAAATTACAATATGATGTAGCATCAAAAGAATTATATGAAATATATTTTTACTCACAAATAGTAGAGAATAATATAAAATTTAGTTTCACATCAAGTGAAATAATACAAGATATATAGAAGTTAACATAATATCAATTATAGGAAGTTAATTATTATAAAGAAAAGAGCTATAAATATAA
>CALVPC010000066.1 GCA_944350405.1 uncultured Bacilli bacterium | reverse complement strand
TGGGAATAAAATATGGTAGTAAAAAAACAATAGATTTAATTAATTTTAATGATAAAGAGCGTCCTATTAGTATTCAAATATTTGGAAACGATGTTTTATCTTTTGTTCATTCAGCTAAATATATTGAAGAAAATTTTCATCCTGATATTATTGATATAAATATGGGGTGTCCTGTACCTAAAATTGCTTTAAGATCTCAAGCAGGAAGTGCTCTTTTAAAAGATCCTGATAAAATATTTGAAGTTGTTAGGTCTGTCGTTAATGCTGTTAGTATTCCTGTTACGGTAAAAATTAGAAGTGGCTGGGATGAGAATAATATAAATGCAGTAGTAGTGGCAAAAAAATGTGAAGAAGCCGGGGCTAGTGCTATTGCTATTCATGGTAGAACAAGATCACAGGGTTATAGTGGTAAGGTGGATCTTAATATTATTAAAGCTGTTAAGGAAGCAGTATCAATACCTGTTATTGGTAATGGAGATATTAAAACTATTTATGATGCAAAGTTTATGCTAGAAGAAACTGGTTGTGATGCTGTTATGATTGGTAGAGCTACTTTAGGTAATCCTTGGTTTATTCGTGAATGTATTAATTATGTAGAAAATGGTATAATAATTGATAGACCTAGTGATTTAGAAAAAATAGAGATGATAAAAAAGCATTATAATTTATTAAAAAAATATAATAACGAAAAAGTAGCACTTTTAGAAATTAGAATGCATGCTCTTTGGTATATAAAAGGTATTCCTAATAGTAAAGAGTTTAAAAATAGAATTACAAGTTGTATGAGGGAAGAAGATTTGTTTGAAATTTTAGAAGATATAAAAAAATTATTAATTAATAATATATAGAGTATTTTATTTGTATGAGAAAATCACTTGACAAAAATATATAATAATGTTAAATTAAATGCATAAATTTATGAAGCAGGTGCTTAGCACAAGTATTTATAATGACTAGTTTTCAGAGAGTTAGGGATTGGTGGGAACCTAATAATAGCTTATAAAGAAGTAAAACTGTGGAGATGGCTTAAGCCCGGGGAACCGTTATATTTTAGAGATATCAGTTAATGATAAGAAAGGTGGTACCGCGATATGTTCGCCCTTTTATCATTAACTTTTTTTATTATAAGGAGGATAAAATGAAAGAATTTACAGAACAAGAATTAATTAGAAGGAGAAAGGCTGAAGAATTACGTAATAAGGGAATTGAACCATTTGGTTATAAGATTGATCTTACTAGTAATTCTAAAGAAATTAAAGAAAAATATGAGAATATGACTAAAGAAGAATTACATGATATGGATATACCTGTTACTATTGCTGGGCGTATTATGACTAAAAGAGGTAAGGGGAAAGTAGGATTTATGCATATTCAAGATAAATATGGACAAATTCAAATTTATGTTAGAAAAGATGAAATTGGTGATGAAGAGTATGAGCTTTTTGATAAGGCTGATATTGGAGATATAGTTGGTATTTATGGGAATGTAATGAAAACTAATACAGGAGAGTTAACTGTTAAAGCTAAAAAGTATTATCATATTGTTAAAGCACTTAGACCTCTTCCGGAAAAATATCATGGACTTAGTGATGTTGAAGAAAGATATCGCCGTAGATATGTTGATTTAATTATGAATGAAGATGCTAGACGTGTTGCTTTTGCTAGACCTAAAGTTATTCGTGCTATTCAAAAATTACTTGATAGTGAGGGATATGTTGAGGTTGAAACACCAATACTTGGGACTATACAAGGAGGTGCTGCAGCAAGACCTTTTATTACACATCATAATGCTTTAAATATTGATATGTATTTACGTATTGCTACTGAGCTTCACTTAAAAAGACTTATAGTAGGTGGTATGGATGCTGTTTATGAAATAGGAAGACTTTTTAGAAATGAAGGTATGGATAAAAATCATAATCCAGAATTTACTACTATTGAACTTTATAAAGCATTTTCTGATATGGAAGGTATGATGGATACTGCAGAAAGAATTTTTAAGAAAGTTCTTATGGAAGTTCGTGGAGAGTTAAAATTTGAATATAAAGGTCATATGCTTGATTTTGAAAAACCTTTTGCTAGATTACATATGTGTGAAGCTATTAAAAATGAATGTGGGGTAGATTTTTTCAAAATAGATGATTTGGAAGAATGTAAAAAACTTGCTTTAGAACATGGAATTGAACTAGAAGATCATTATTTATATGGACATATAGTTGAAGCGTTTTTTGAAAAATATTGTGAAGATAAAATAATTCAGCCAACGTTTGTATATGGTCATCCTACAGACATAAGTCCACTTTCTAAAAGAAATAGAGAAGATGGTAGATTTACTGATAGGTTTGAAATATTTATAGTTGGTAGTGAATATGGTAATGCTTTTACTGAACTTAATGATCCAATTGATCAAAGAGCTAGATTTGAGGCACAAGTTGCAGAACAAGAACTTGGAAATGAAGAAGCTAGTGATATGGATGAAGATTTTGTTGAAGCACTTGAATATGGACTTCCTCCGACTGGTGGAATGGGTATAGGTATTGATAGATTAGTAATGCTTGCAACTGGAGTAGATACTATTAGAGAAGTTATTTTATTTCCTCATATGAAAAATAGAGAGTAAATGATAAATTATTTGTGAAAAACTTGATAAAAATGGGATTTTTTCCATTTTTTTCTTTATTTTTTATTATAAAAGTGTAATAATTATATTAGGAGGTAAAAAAATGAAAAAGAATAATATTTTCAAAGCATTAGGGATAGTAATACTTTTTTATGTGCTATGTTCTTGGATAGTACCAGTTATATATAGTTTTACTGGCTCTGATGTAGAAGTATCTTACCAAATTGGAATATTTTCTATTTTCTCAGTTATATTAGAAACTTTTTCAGGATTTGGTAGTATAGTACTTTTTGTTCTTATGGTTGGAGCATTTTATGGTGTGTTAAAAGCTACAGGAGCTTATGAAAAAATGATGAATGTTCTTACTGATAAGGCTCGTGGAAGAGAAAAAATGGTTTTAGTTGCTATTATGATTTTAATGGCTTTAATCTCTTCTATATCAGGACTTGAGTTAGGTATGCTTGTAGTATTTCCTATTTTAATGGGATTTGTAGTTAAGATGGGATATGATAAGCTAGTTGCTGTAAGTGCTACTTTAGGTGCTACTATTATTGGTATGTATGGATCAACTTTTGCTGGAACTTTCTATGGTATTAATAATACTATATTAGGTCTTGAAGATTTTGATCAAATTTTTGTAAAAATTTTATTCTTAGTGTTAGGTTTAGCTGTATTAATTGTATTTACTTTAATGCATGCAAAGAAAAAAGCTGTTAAGTTAGATGCTAAGAAAGAAACAAAAGATAAAGTAGTTAAAGAAACAGTTAAAAAGAATACTAATAAAAAGTCTTCTGCTAAATCTCAAAGTTCTAAGAAAAGTAATAATAAAAATAGTGTAGTAAAAGAAGAAAAATCAGAAGTAAAATCTAAAAAAGTGGTTAAAGATAAGAAAGAACGTTCTGCTTTACCAGCATTTATTATTTTTGGAATTTTAATTTTGGTTTTATTCCTTGGTACTACTGCTTGGGAAGTAATTTTTGGATCAAACTGGTTTGCTACTTTCCATGAAACATGGACTGGTGTTACAATTGGTGAGTTTGATATTTTGAATAAGTTATTTGGTGGTGTTGATCCACTTGGTACTTGGTCTAATCCACTTAGATTCCAAACTTATTCTATGCTATTATTAATTGCTTCAATAATTTTAGCTATTGTTTATAGAAAAAGTATTGAAGAAACATTTAATGGATTTGTAGATGGTATTAAATCATTTATTGCTCCAGCAATTGCAGTTATTCTTGCATGTTCTGTATTTGTATTTATCTATTATAATCCAGTAATTTCACCAGTTACTTCATTATTACTTGAAGCTACTGATGAGTTTAATGTAGCATTATCATCAATATATACAATTATAAATAGTGTATTCTATGTTGATTATTACTATTTATCATATTCTGTATTATATCCAATGATTTCAATTTATACAGATACTTCAGTTCTTTCAATTATAAGTGTTATGTTTACTAATCTTTATAGTTTAGTAATGTTAATAGCACCAACTAGTGTATTATTAGTTGTATCACTTTTAATTAGTGAAGTTAATTATACTACTTGGTTTAAGTATATTTGGAAGTTAGTAGTAACACTTTTAATTATTTCTTTAATAGTGTTCTCAGTAATGTTATTGATATAATTATAAAAAGAGCAATAGAGTAATTATTGCTCTTTTTTATTGAAATAATTGTGAAAATATAATACAATGTACTTATATAGAATATATACTATGTTGTATTTTTATCTTAAGTAGGGAGGATAATATATGAGTAATGGTTCTAAAAGATTTGTAGATAAATTTGATAGACTTAAAATTAAATATAAAAAAGATCCAAAGAAATTTATAATGTTAGTAGTAAGTATTGTTTTTGTTTTGGCACTTACTATAGGATCTAGTTATGCTTATTTAACTTATATAAGTAAGACTGGTAATACTACTAAAATAGAAGCTGGTACTTTAGCTTTAACTTTTAATAATGAATCTAATGCTATTACTATGATTGATGCTCTTCCTATGTCAGATAATCAAGGATTAGATGGTGAAAATGAATATGAGTTTACTGTAGAAAATACAGGTAGTCTTCCAGCATCTTATGTAATAACACTAGATAATACATGTGTAGAAGGTAAAAGTTATACAATAGATGGTAATAGTATAAATGCTGATAGGTGTGTACCTAGTCAGTATATAAAAGTGGGTCTTAAGATTGATTCTGATGAATATAAGGTATTAGAATATAATGAAAATGAAGCAAGTTATATACTTGATGCTGGTAGCATGAATGCTAATTCATCAAAGTCATATAAAATGAAATTATGGCTTGATTATGATACTCCAAATGATTATAATTCACAAGGTAATTTAAATATAATATATTCTGGTAAGCTAGGACTTAGTTATGAACAAGGAATAAAAACGCCAACTGGAGCAGACACAATAATAGCAAAAGTAGGAACAGATGGGTTAGTAGCAGAAGAACATCAAGCAACAGAACAATTAGAAGCAGTAACAGATTATAGATATACGGGAGCAGATCCAAATAATTATGTAAGCTTTAATAATGAGCTATGGAGGATAATAGGAGTATTTCCAACAGAAGACGCATCAGGTAACATAGAAAACAGGATAAAAATAATAAGAAATGAATCAATAGGAAGTTATTCATGGGATAATAAAGGTAGTTATGGAAGTAATGATTGGAGTGATAGTGCACTGCAAATAGTATTAAATGAAGGAGCATATTATAATAGAACAACAGGAAATTGTCCAAGTGG
>CALVPC010000065.1 GCA_944350405.1 uncultured Bacilli bacterium | reverse complement strand
AATTAATTTGGTGTTTTAGATTATTTTCTTAATAATCTATAGGAAAGATCGATGTCATCATAATCGATCTTTTTTATTAATAAGTATATTAATAAGGACAGTATAAGGATAGTATAATGTTTTAGGGTTTTCTTATACTCTTAAATTATTGAAATAAGGCATAATAAATGATAAACTAAATATTACAAAGGCTGGTGTTGTTATGGAAAAAATAGTAGTAATAGGCGGGGGAATCTCAGGTTTCGCCGCAGCAATAGAATCTAAAACCAATGATAATGAAGTTATAATATTAGAAAAAGAAAATAGCCCTTTAAAAAAATTATTAATAACAGGAAATGGAAAATGCAATTATTTTAATGAAGATTTTACGAAAAAACATTATTATTCAAGCAATAAGTCTTTTATAGAAAACATCATAACTGAAGAAAATAAAATAAAAGTATTAAATTTCTTTACTTCCATAGGTATAATACCAGAAATAAAAAATGGTTATTATTATCCTTATTCTAATCAAGCAATAACTATAAAAAATGCTCTTTTAAAAGAAGCAAAAATAAAAGGCATAGAAATATTATTAAATAATCCAGTAACAAAAATAACAAAACAAAATGATAAATTTATAGTAAAGACAAAAGAAAAAATAATCGAAGCAAATAAAGTAATAATTAGTGCAGGATCAAAAGCATATCCTAAAACTGGATCAGATGGATCTGGATATACTCTATGTGAACAATTTAATCACACCATAATAAAAGTATTACCGGCATTAGTTCAATTAAAAGGAGAAGGCTCGTATTTTAAAACTTTAAGTGGTATAAGAAGCAAAGTAAAAGCTTCACTATTAGAAAATGATAAAATAATAAAAGAAGAAGTCGGAGAAGTTCAGTTTACTAATTTTGGATTAAGCGGAATATGTATATTTAATTTAAGTGGTTTAGCAAGTAAAGGATTATATGAAAAAAAACAAATCAAAATAAAACTTAACTTTCTTTATAATTTAGGTCTTACAAAAGAAGAAGAATTTTTAGAATTTTTAAATCAACAAGAAAAACTACTTAAAAAAAGAACTATTTCTGATATATTAGATAGTCTTTTAAACTATAAACTTACTAACTATATATTAAAGAAATTAAACATAAATAATGATACATTATTAGAAAATCTATCAAATAGTAAAAGACAAGCTATTGCCAAAGAACTTCTAGAATTTACTATCAATATAGCAGGAACAAATTCTTTTGAAAATGCTCAAACATGTGAAGGCGGAGTATCAACTTTAGAACTAAATAATAAAACTTTAGAATCTAATATTGTTAAAGGATTATATTTTACCGGAGAAATAATAGATATTTATGGAGATTGTGGAGGTTATAATATTGGATTTGCTATTTTAAGTGCTATACTAGTCGGAGAAAGTATAAGGGGTAATCATGATTAGAATAAGAAATATAAAATTATCTTTAAATGAAAAAGAAAATATCTTAAAAGAAAAGGTAAGTAAAAAGTTAAAAATAAATATAAATAAAATAAAAACTATCAAAATTAATAAAAAATCTCTTGATGCTAGAAATAAAAATAATATTTGTTATGTCTATGAATTAGATGTAAAAGTAGAAAATGAGTCAAAAATATTAATCAAAATCAAAAGTAAAGACATTTTTAAAACTCCTAATGAAGTATATAAATGTATTGTAACAGGTGAAAATTCTATTCAAAATAGGCCTATCATTGTAGGAAGCGGTCCATCTGGTTTATTTGCAGCCTATCTTTTAGCAGAACATGGTTATAAACCATTAATAATAGAACGTGGTGAAAATATAGAAGAAAGAGAAAAAACAGTAGATAAATTTTGGAAAACTGGATTATTAAACACCTCATCCAATGTTCAATTTGGTGAAGGAGGAGCCGGAACATTTTCAGATGGGAAATTAAATACATTAGTAAAAGATAAAAAATATAGAATGAAAAAAGTATTTGAAACTTTTGTATCATGTGGTGCTCCAAAAGAAATAATGTATGAAAATAATCCCCATATAGGAACAGATATATTAAAAAACGTAATAATAAATATGAGAAATAAAATAATTAATATGGGCGGAGAATTTAGATTTAATACCTGCCTAACAGATATAAACATTAAAAATAATCAAATAAATAGTATTGTAGTAAATGAAAATGAAATAATAGAGTGTAATCTCCTAGTACTAGCTATAGGTCATAGTGCTAGAGACACTTTTAAAATGTTACACAAAAGAAATCTTATCATGGATAGTAAACCTTTCGCAGTAGGAGTTAGAGTAATACATAGTCAAGAAATGATTAATAAAAAACAATATGGAGAAAAAAACTATAATAAATTACCACCAGCAAACTATAAACTTACCTATACTACTTCTAAAGGAAGAGGAGTATATTCCTTTTGTATGTGTCCAGGTGGATATGTAATAAATTCATCATCTGAAAATAATATGTTAGTAATTAACGGAATGAGTAATTATAAAAGAGATAGTGGGTTTGCTAATAGTGCAATTGTTGTAACAGTATCAAAAGATGACTTTGGACAAGAAATTTTCTCTGGCTTAGAATTTCAAATGAATTTAGAACAAAAAGCCTATTTACTAGGAAAAGGCAAAATACCAGTACAAAGTTTTAATGGTTACATAGAAAATAAACCATTAGGTAGCATAAATAGTTCTGCAATTAAAGGAAGTTATCAAACAAGTAATTTAAATGAAATATTTCCTGAATATATTAATGAAGCAATTAAAGAAGGCATGATGTATTTTGATAAAAAAATAACTGATTTTGCAAGTAGTAATCCAATCTTATTAGGAGTAGAATCAAGAACATCATCTCCTATCAAAATATTTAGAGATGAATATTTAATGTCTAATATAAAAGGAATATTTCCATGTGGTGAAGGAGCAGGGTATGCCGGAGGAATCACTACTTCAGCAATTGATGGTATAAAAGTATTTGAATCCATTGCCAAAATATATAGAAATAAATAAAAATTTTTCATATACTTGTTTATTTACAATTTATAGTATATAATGTATTCATAGTACTAAAGGGGTTGTTACTATGAAAATGAAAGCAAAAATAAATAAATTTGTAACTAAACCTATTCTTAAAACAAAAATAATACTAGTAATAGGAATTGTTTTTATAGTAATAGGAACTTTTTTAGTAGGCTTTTCTTTCAAAAAAGAAGTATTAGATGATAAGTATATAATAGAGACTGTAACAAATTACAAAACAAGTCAAACTAAAGAATTAGAAACAAATGAACTAAGTGCTACAAGAACTATCAAATATTTAAAAAACGGAATATATAAACTTACTTATACAAATTATTCTAATCCAAATGAAGAAAATCTTTTAGAAACTGGTACAAGTTTTCATATAGTAGACATTTATACAGATTCATATAAATTAGAAGATGATAGTATTACAATAAATAATCAAAAATATAGTTTAGATAATAATACGAAAGATGGAATTTCAATTAGTTATAACAATAATACATTAGATATTAGTATTCCAAATAGCTTAATCAATAAAGAAAACATTATTGAAGTAAATGTTAAATTAGAATCTAGAGATATAAATAAAGAACATAATATTTCACAAGAACTTTATTATAGTTTTACACCAAGTACAGAAAACGAATTTTATAATAAAAAAGCAGCTCAATCATATGTAATTGAAGGAAATGGTTATATTGTATTAAAAGAGAAGTAATTAAAAATAATTACTTTTTTTTGTAAACTTAACAAGTTTTAATAGGTGTTTAAAAATAATTTTGTTAAAATAATATTAGGAGATGATAAAGTGAAATACGTTTATAGTTTTAATGAAGGAAATTCTAACATGAGGTCATTACTTGGAGGAAAAGGAGCTAATTTATGTCAAATGACTACTTTAGGACTTCCCGTACCAATGGGGTTTATTGTAACTACTGAAGCATGTACAAGTTATTATGAAAATAGTGAAACTTTAAGTAGTGAAATTATAAAGCAAGTTGAAGATAAAATACTAGAATTAGAAAAAAGTACAGGCAAAAAATTTGGAGATAAAGAAAATCCTTTATTAGTATCAGTAAGAAGTGGTGCTAGAAGTTCTATGCCAGGAATGATGGATACAATCTTAAATCTTGGTTTAAACGATGAAATAGTAGAAAGTTTATCTACTACTATGGATAAAAGATTTATATACGATTGTTATAGAAGATTTATTGGCATGTACAGTGATGTAGTAAAAGGTTATGATAAAAGTCTTTTTGAAAGAATTATTGATAAGCTAAAAGAAACAAAAAATATAAAATATGATACAGAGTTAACAGAAGAAGATTTAAAATTTTTAGTAAAATCTTTCAAAGAAAAATATTATGAATTAGCAAATGAAGATTTTCCAAGTGATCCAAAATTACAATTAATAGAAGCCATAAAAGCAGTATTTAGATCTTGGAACAATGATAGAGCAAAATTCTATAGAAAAATGAATAATATACCAGATGAGTGGGGTACAGCAGTAAATGTTCAAGAAATGGTATATGGTAATTTAAACGATAAATCAGGAACAGGAGTAGTATTTAGTAGAAATCCTGCGACTGGAGAAAACAAATTATATGGAGAATATTTAATTAATGCACAAGGTGAAGATGTAGTAGCAGGAGTAAGAACTCCAAGTAATATATCAACTTTAAAAGAAGTAATTCCAGATTGTTATGAGCAGTTAAATAATATATGTAAAAAATTAGAAAATTATTATAAAGATATGCAAGATATGGAATTTACAATTGAAAATGGTAAACTTTATATGCTTCAAACAAGAAATGGAAAAAGAACAGGAAAAGCCGCTATAAAAATAGCTACGAGTTTAGTAGAAGAAGGGTTAATTACTAAAGAAGAAGCCCTATCTAGAGTAGAACCAAAACTTTTAGATCAATTACTTCATCCAACTTTTGATAACAATGAATTAGAAAATAAAGAAATAATTGCCGAAGGACTAGCTGCATCACCAGGCGCAGGTTCAGGTAAAGTATATTTTAAAGCGGAAGATATAAAAAGAGCAAGTGAAAATGGCGAATCAGATTTAATCTTAGTACGATTAGAAACATCTCCAGAAGACATAGAAGGAATGAGTCTATCAAAAGCAGTATTAACTATAAGAGGTGGAATGACCTCGCATGCTGCAGTAGTAGCAAGAGGAATGGGTATTCCATGTGTATCAGGATGTGAAAATTTAAGAATAGATGAAACAAATAAAACATTAATGGCTAAAGAATACACAATACATGAAGGAGACTATATAAGTGTAGACGGAAGCACTGGTAAAGTATATTTAGGACAAATTCCTACTACAGATGCTGGAATATCTGGAGATTTCGAAGTATTTATGAACTGGGTTAATGAAATAAAAACAATTGGAGTAAGAGCCAATGCTGACAATTATAAAGATGCAAAAAAAGCTTTGGATTTAGGAGCCGAAGGAATAGGACTTTGTAGAACAGAACACATGTTTTTTGATAACGAAAGAATATTCAATTTTAGAAAGATGATTCTTTCGACTAATGAAGAAGAAAGAATAGCATCATTAAACAAAATATTACCATATCAAAAATCAGATTTTATTAGCTTATTTGAAATAATGAAAGAAAATCCCGTTACTATAAGA
>CALVPC010000064.1 GCA_944350405.1 uncultured Bacilli bacterium | reverse complement strand
TATACCTTAATAGAAGAAAGTGCACCAAAAGGGTATGAAAATTTACAAATAGAAATAAAATTTAGAGTAGGAACAGATGGAAATATTGAGATAATAAGTGAAGAAACGAATCTATATAAGATAATAAGATCAGAAGAAGAAAAAGATAAAGATATGGATCATATAATAATATATAATAAGTTAGCAGAAGTAAAAGTACCTAATACAGGAAGTACAATAACAATAATAGGAATAACACTAGGAATAGGGTTAATAGGATATGGTGGATATCAAGTCTATAGAAGATATAAAACTATAGGAATATAAAATAAAAGATATATAAAACCTCTAGAACTAACTAGAGGTTTTTAATTATTAGCATAATAAATATTAATTTACATTTAACAAGTTACATTAATTATATAATTTGATTTTTTTAGCATATTATGTTATAATGAAAAACGGTGAGAAAATGGAAAATAAAGAATATTTACAAATAGTTGAAAATATTTTTGAAAATAAATCATTTAATCAACTAAAAAATGAAAGACATCATCACAATAGTAATAGATTTAATCATTCAGTAGATGTTTCATATAAAACATATAAAATATGTAAAAAACTAAACTTAGATTATAAAAGTGCAACTAGAGCAGCACTACTACATGATTTTTTCTTTGATGAAGAATTCACTACAAAAAAAGAAATGATGTTAAAGCATCCTAAATTAGCAGTACAAAATGCTTCTAAAATAACTACTTTAAATAAAAAAGAAATAAACATAATAGAATCACATATGTACCCAATAAGTGGTAAAATTCCTAGATACAAAGAAAGCGTTATAGTAGATTTAGTAGATGATTATGTATCAGTAAAAGAAAAACTAGGCGGAGATTTTAGAAATTTAAAAATAGCAGTTAATTTCTTATTTATACTATTTATAAATGTTTTGATAAAATAAAACATTTATTTTTGTCCTCGTAGCTCAGTAGGATAGAGCAATTGCCTCCTAAGCAATAGGTCGAAGGTTCAAATCCTTTCGAGGACGCCATTAAAAATTATCTCTATATCAAAGAGATTTTTTTAATTATTTAAGAATATAAAAAACAGACTATAATATAAAAATTATAATCTGTCAAATATTAGAAATACCTTAAAATATAATTATTTGCAAGATAATTCGTCTTCTTCCATAGCTTGAATAAAATCATCACGAGACATACCAATAATACTATCAGAGTCATCTTCTAAACTTAAAAGTTCAGTATAATTATTAAATGTCATTTTAGTACCATCACAGCTAACATCAATTTTATAGTCATCATTTTCAATAGAAGAATTATATAAATCAAATATACTGCACATTTGATTAGCTGAATCTTCTGAATCAAATGTCATAGTGGCACTAACACTATCAACTTTATCATCCTCTAATTTAGCAACTATTTCAGCTTTTACGTTTTCTCCTTCTAAATCTTCTTCTCCTGTGCAAACAACTTCTTTATTTCCACATCCAGACAATAAGAAAAGCCCAACAAATAATAATAAAATATATTTTCTCATCTACATACTCCTTTCTATCTTTACTATACTAGATTATTTATGAAAAATCAACTTTTGTTATTAAATAATATAAAAGTTATATAAATTTAACAGGATTGTCTACTATATAATATGTATTATCAGACATCTCTTTTTTCAAAGATAAATATTTCTTTTTACTATTCAAAGCCCATATAAAAATAGGTCTTACATAATCTTCTATTGTATGATAACTATAACTACTTATAGCAATAAAATCAAAATCATCATCTATATTATCTCTATTTATAATAGTGCTAGATAACACCCCACATCTCAAATTAGAATACGTATCTTTTAATTTTCTAATTAGTTTATAATTAAAACTCATTATATAAATATTTTTATACAAATAATTTTTAATTGAATTATAAAAATATTTAATATATTTATCATAATCATTATTTTCATACTTTAATTCAATCAAAATAATTTTATCATTTGCAATCTTAAGTATATCTTTTATAGTACTAATTTTAATATATTTATTCTCTGAACCAAAATTAAATTTTTTAAGTTCTTTAAGACTCATCTTACTAACAAAACCACTACCATTACTTACTCTATTAATAGACATATCATGTATTACAACAAATTTATTATCTTTAGTCATTCTAACATCTATCTCAACCCCAGATATATAATCCGTATTTAAAGAACTTTTTACAGCATCAATAGTATTTTCTTTATCCTTTAAACTATTAACTGCTCTATGAGCTATTAAATTATACAAAACAATCACCATTAAATTGTATGAAAACATTAGAAAAAATTGTAAAGTAATAGTAATAAAATACGATAATAGTCAAAAAAAATATGATAAGTGATATAATTATTAAGAGGTGATATTATAAAAACAAACAAAAAAACAATAGTTATAGTATCTATACTATCATTACTTTTTATAATAATATCATTCTTAGTAGCAACAAATAATATTAGTTGGTATGATGACTTTATAAAAAATATGATTACTTTAAATGATACAAAAATAAAAATATTTAAATTTATAACAGAATTTGGAGATTGGATTGTATTAGTTTCAATTACATTACTAGCTTTTATTATCCTAAAAAATAAAAAACATAGTATTTATATTCTAGCTAATTTAATTATTTCCTCTGGAATAATGTCCGTAATAAAACTTATTTTTAGAAGAGAAAGACCAGAAGGAATGCTAGTAACTGAAACAAGTTATTCATATCCAAGTGGACATACATTTATATCTCTTGCTTTTTATGGATTTATAATTTATTTAATATCAAAAAGCAACTTAAATAAAAAGATAAAAAATATAATAAACATAGTATTAATTATATTAATACTTTTAGTAGGAACTAGTAGAGTATATTTAAATGCTCATTACCCAACAGATGTATTAGGAGGATTCTTAGCCGCAGGAATATATTTAATAATATATATAAAAATAATAGAAAAACTAGAAGGTGGTACCAATGAAAAGAAGAAAAAAAGAAAAGAATAAAGCAAAAAAAATAACTATTTATAAAATAACTGGCATACTTTTAATAATATCATCATTATTACTACTTGGTGTTATATTATATATCAATATATTACCAATAAAATATCTATTAATAGTAATAGGAATTTTATTGGTAATAAATATAGTATGTAATTTTTTCCTATTTAGAAAAAAGGTAAAGAAAAAACCCAAAAAAGTATTTGCAATAATTTCCTTAATATTTTCTATAATATTTTTAATAGGAACATTCTTTATATTTAAAACATTTGGAGTTTTAGACAACATGAGCCAAAATACAAAAGAATACACTTATCATGTTATGGTTTTAAACGATAGTAATTATGAAAAAATTGAAGATATAGAAAATAAAACTCTAGAATATTATAATGATAATAGCGAAGCTATAACAAAAGCTATATCAACATTATCTAATGTAGTAAAAACAGAAAATACCGAAGTAGACAATTTAGAAGAACTAGCAGCATCACTTCTTACTAAACAAGTTGAAGCTATATTAGTCGAAGATTCACAAAAGACAATATTAGATGCAGCTAGTGGGGTAGAAACTTCAAATGATCTTCTTGGAAATTTCGATAGTGAAACCAAAATAATCTATACTTTTAAAGTTACAGCAAAAGTAGAAACAAAAGAAGTAAATGTAACAAAAGATGTATTTAATATATATATAAGTGGTATGGATGAATATGGAGAAGTTAGTGAAGTTTCTAGAAGTGATGTAAATATTATAATGACAATTAATACTAAAACAAAACAGATATTGATAACTAATATACCTAGAGATTATTACGTTCAACTATCAGGAACATCCGGATATAAAGATAAATTAACTCATGCTGGAATATATGGCATAAATACCTCAATAAAAACTATAGAAGAACTATTAGACATAGACATTAATTATTATTTTAAAGTTAATTTTAGTAGTTTGCAAAATATAGTAGATGCTTTAGGAGGAGTAGAAGTATACTCTGAATACACATTCCAAAGCTATAATGGATATAACTTTACTAAAGGATATAACGAAGTAGATGGCAAAGCTGCTTTAGCATTTGTGAGAGAAAGACATTCATTTTTAGATGGTGATAATCAAAGAGGTAAAAATCAACAAGCTATGATTGAAGCTATCTTTAGAAAATGTACTGATCCAAGTATAATAACTAAATATAATAGCCTATTAAATTCTCTAAAAGATAGCATTATTACTAATATGCCTACTAAATCAATTACGAGTTTAGCAAAAATGCAATTAAAAGATAATGCCAAATGGACAATAACTTCAAATAGTTTACAAGGTACAGGAAGCAGTGAATATACTTATACATATCCAAATCAATTATTATATGTAACTGTTCAAAATAGTGATTCAGTAGAAGAAGCAAAAGCACTTATTAATAAAGTTTTTAATGATGAAACGTTAGAAGCTTCATATAATGATACTAGTAGTAATGTTCATTCTGTAACGAAATCATCTATTAATAAAACAACTACAACAAATAATAATACTAATACTAATACAAATACAAATACAAATACAAATACAAGCAACAATAATAAACCTACGACAACAACGCCATCAAAAGAAGAACCAACAACTTGTGATCCAGGATATATAAAAGATGAAAATGGTAATTGCGTAGTAGAAGAACCAAGCACTCCAGAACCAGTAGTATGTGATCCAGGATATCATGAAGAAAATGGAGAATGTGTCCCTGACCAAATTAATAAACCAGAAGAAGGATATATAAAAGACGAAAATGGTAATTGCATTTTAAATGAGGAAATTAAAGAATAGAATTATCAAATATTATGTTTGATAATTCTTTTTTTATCCATAATATTAGTGGTGATAAACTATGAAAATACTAATAACAGGAGCAGCCTCAGGAATAGGATATAGCTTAGCAGATAAACTAATAAAAAATGGTCATTATGTATATCTATGTGTTCATCATGAAAATGAAATAGAAAACGTAATAGAAAAAATCAAAAATATTAATTATCAGGATAGAGTAAGTGTAATTAAACTTGATATAACAAATAAAAAAGATAGAACATTAATAGAAAAATTAGATATAGATTGTTTAGTAAACCAAGCTGGTATAGGAATTGGTGGATCATTATTAAATATGGAAGTAAAAGAAATTAAAAAAAATTTTGAAGTAAATTTCTTTAGTACATTAGAATTAACTAAATTATATATAAAAACAAGAAAAAATAAACAAGGGAAAGTAATTATAACTTCTTCATTAGCAGGAATATACCCAATAGCATTCTTAGGAAGTTATTGTGCTAGCAAAGCAAGCTTAAGCATAATGATAAGAACTTTACATAAAGAGATAAAAAACACTAATTTAAATATTAAAATCAAATTAATAGAACCTGGAGCGTATCATACAGGATTTAATCAAATAATGATAGAAAATAAAGAAAAATTAAATAATGACATATTTAATGAACCAATAGAAAAAATAGTAGAAAAACAAAAGAAGATTTTTTCAATAATAGAAAAAAAGAGTATAAAATCTATAGTAAATAAAATGTACTATGCTATTACTAGCAATGATAACAAACTAGTATATAGAGCACCATTTATACAAGTAATAGGAATAAAAATATATATGTTATTTTTCAAGTAAAACAAGTGT
>CALVPC010000063.1 GCA_944350405.1 uncultured Bacilli bacterium | reverse complement strand
TATAGATGAATATATAGATGATGGTGTTAGTGGCACTCAATTTGATAGAGATGGTTGGAATAAACTAATTGAAGATATTGAAGCTAAACGAATTAATATGGTAATTACTAAAGACCTATCAAGGTTTGGAAGAAATGAAGGTCAACAATTAAGATATTTAGATTACTTTTATGAAAAAGGTATTAGATATGTTGCATTATTAGATAATGTAGATACTGCAGATGAATATAATACATCTAACGAAATGATACCTATACAATGTTTCTTTAATGAAAAGCATGTAAGAGATACATCTAAAAAAATGAAGGCAAGTGTGTACAATAAAAGGAGTCAAGGTAATTTTCTAGGTAAAACAGCACCATATGGTTATAAAAAAGACCCTAATAATAAATATAAGTTAATAATAGATGAAAAAGCAGCCGAAGTTGTTAGAAGAATTTTTAACTTATTTGTTAGTGGCAAAGGTATATGTGAAATTACTAGAATTCTAACTGATGAAAAAATTCCTATACCAAGTGTATATAAAGGACTTAATGTAGGTCAAAAATCTACAGCATACGGGATGTGGGGAAATAGAACTATAAGTGATATATTAACACTTCCTACTTATGCTGGTGATTTAACACAAGGTAGGTCAAAAAAACCTAGTTATAAATCAAAAAAAAGAATAAGGCAAAAAAAAGAAGACTGGATAATTTGCGAAGGCAAATGTCCGGCTATTGTAGATAAAGAAACATTTAATCTAGCGCAAGACATATATAATAGGAATAAGAACCAAAGAAAAAATACTCAAGATATATTGTTAAAAGGTTTGGTATACTGCAAAGAATGTGGACACACGATAGGTTTTAGAGTTCAAAAAGTCCAAACTAAAAAGAAGGGTGAAGTAACAAGATGCTATGGTAATTGTAATTACTGGGCAAAGCATAAAAGATATAATGTATGCACACCACACAATATTAAATATTATGAACTAGAAGAATTAGTTTTAAGTGAGATTAAAAAGATGTGTAAAAAATATTTAAAGACTAACGATTTAAAAAATATACTAGCAAATAGTGATAAAACACAAAAGATATTAAATGAATTACAAATAAGATTAAAGAAGTTAGAGGCCGAAGTAGAATTCAGTAGTCAAAAAAAAGAAGAACTATATAATGATAAACTAGAAGGCATTATTGATTTAGAAATGTATAAAAGAATGAGCAATAGAATAACTGAAGAAACAATCACTAAACAAAACGAGATAAAAGAAATAAAAACAAAAATGTATAATATAAAAAACAATATAACTGATAATAATAAGAAATATGAAAGTGTTATAAGAGAATATTTATCTATGAAAAAACCTAGTGTACAATTATTATCTAGTATAATTGATAGAATAATCATAGATGAAGATAAGAATATAGATATATATTATAAGTTTAAACCATTTGAAAATGGTTATTAAAAATATAAAAAAATTAAACCTTTGGTTGTCTACGTAATAACACCATCATTAAATAAAAGCTTCAAATTTCAAAGTGATTGGCCAAATAATAATTCACAAAGTTATCTTTTAGATTCTGTAGCAAATGATTTAAAAAATGACGAAGATTATACATTTACTCAAAAAGATAAAGATTATGTATTCACAGTAAAAGCAAACTATCCAAACAATCCAAAATATACAAAGCAAAATATTATTTTAGATCAAGATTTTAATTTAAAAAGAGTTGAAGTACAAGATGATCAAGGTATTACATATATAAAATTTGAAGTAACTAGTTTAGATAAAAAAGCTGATTTTGACGATAAGACATTTAACTTAGAAGAAATAACAAAAGATTTTGTTAATAGTGAAAGTCCTAATCAACAAGATTCAAATCAAGTTGAAGAAAATAGCAATAATACAGATGAAAATCAAAATACCACTACCAATGAAAATCAAACAAATAATAATGAAACATCAGATAATAACGTAGAAAATAATACAACCCAAAATAATCAAAATACAGAAAATAATACAAATACAACATCAAAAGTAGATGAAAATGTTTTCCCATTATATTTACCATCTAATACATCATTATCAGATAAAGAAGTAATCTCAACAGAAACAGGAGAGAGAGTAATAATGACATTCTCCGGAGATAATCCATTTATCTTAGTTCAAGAAACAGTAGCACCATCAGAAGAATTAGAAATAATTCCTACATATGGAGAACCATTTATGTTAATAGATACAGTAGGGTCATTAACAGATACATCATATACATGGACTAGCAATGGTATAGAGTATTATATTGTTTCAGATCAAATGGATAAAAGTGAACTATTAGAAGTTGCAAAATCTATAAACGTAGTATCAGCGATAAATGAAAAATAGCATAATTTAAAAATGCTATTTTTTTACTTGAAAAAAAATATATATAATATTATAATTAATAATATAAGATGAAGATTAATAAGAATATTTTTGTATATATTCACTATAATAATATTAGTATTAACAAATCATTAAACAATATATATGCCTCAATAGCTCAGTCGGTTAGAGCACTTGACTGTTAATCAAGGGGTCCTAGGTTCGAGTCCTAGTTGAGGCGCCATAAAAAAAATAAGAGCTACTAACAGCTTTTTTATTTTTAAACTAAAAAAAATATGTTATCATATATAATGAGGTGACTCTTATGTCAAAAAAAGAAAAAAAATTAAATATTAAAGAAACAATTAAAAATAACAAACTATACAAAAAAATAAAAAAACAAATATCAAAAATAAATTTAGAAAAGAACAAATTTAATACATTAGAATTATTGTTAATATTTGTAATGGCCTTACTACTTGGAATAGTAGCAGGAGAAATGATATTTTCAGGAAGAGATGTAAATAATATTTCAATAACTAAAAAAATTAATAATAATGTATCTGAAATTGAAAGTATATATAACACTTTACTTGAAGAATACATTGATGAAATAGATGAAGACCAACTTAAAGATGCTGCTATAAATGGAATGTTTAGTTTGCTTGGGGATGATTTTTCATTGTATTATGACGAACAAGCAAGCGATACTTTAAAAGAAGAATTAGAAGGATACTTCTATGGAATAGGGGTTGAAATATATAGAGATGAAGAAAGCGGTAAAGTAATAATAAATAAAGTATTTGAAGGATCACCTGCAGACAAAGCTGGATTACAAGCTGGAGATGAATACTTAAAAGTAGATAACATAGATGTTAGTACTAAAACCCTTTCAGAAATAGCAGAAATTATAACAAAGGGGGATAATAAAACATATACAATAACTGTAAAAAGAGATAATCAAGAAATAGAAACAAAAGTAACATCAGGAAAAGTTGAAATACCATCAGTGGCATCAGAAGTCTTAGAAGAAAATGGCCGAAAAATAGGTTATATTCAAATATCAATATTTGCTAGTAATACAGACGAACAATTTGAAAAACATTTAAAAGAATTGGAAAATCAAAATATAGATAAATTAATAATTGATGTAAGATCAAACTCAGGTGGAGATTTAGAAACAGTTATAAATATAGCTAGTGATTTTCTGCAAAAAGAAGATGTAATAGTTCAAACAGTTTTAAATGATGAAGTAACAAAAAGATATTCTGTAAAAAATAGTAATAAAAAATATGAAATTGCAATTTTAATAGATCAAGGTAGTGCTTCTGGAGCAGAAGTATTAGCATCAGCATTAAATGAAAATTTAGGATCAGAATTAATAGGGCAAACTACATATGGCAAAGGAACTGTTCAAAAAATCAAGAATTTACCAAGTGGAGGAATTATTAAATATACAACAGAAACTTGGATGACAAGTCAAGGTAAAGAAATTAATAACATAGGTATAATCCCAACAATAGAAGTAGAGTTAAATGATAAATATTACGAAACATTAGATAAGAAAGATGACACTCAATTACAAAAAGCTATAGAAATCTTATCCCAAGATTAATTGTATATAAATTTGAAATAAAACTAGAAAAGGTATATAATGTAATCAAGTGGATGTGATTTAATGAAAAAATATAAAAAAGGAGACATACTTAAAATACACAAATATAAGCATGATGGACAAATTGATAGAAGCTGGAATGAAGCTACATATTTAGATGAAGATAATGATTACATGATATTTGCTAATTATAAAAGTTTAGTAATAGAAAAAGATGGAAGAACATGGAGAACCAAAGAACCTGCTATAATGTATTTTTCTAAAAAGAATTGGTTTAACATAATAGGTCAAATAAAAAAGTCTGGTATCTATTATTATTGTAATATAGCCTCTCCTTATATAATAGAAGATGATACAATAAAATATATTGACTATGACTTGGATTTAAGAGTATTCCCAGATGGATCATTTAAAATTCTAGATAGAGGTGAATACCAATATCATAAAAAGAAAATGAATTATTCGGAGCAGCTAGATAAAATATTAAAAAGTGAATTAACAAATTTAATAAACAAAGCTAGAAACAAAGAATATCCATTTAATAAGAACTCAATTAATTATTATTATAATGAATATAAATTAGTAAAAGAAGAAAAAGTAACAAATTAATGTAATACTATCTTACAAATAGCATAATATATATTGTAATAAAAAAATGATATAAAAATATCTTTTTTTTATTGACAAGCAGAAATAAATAAGTTATATTATAAAACGTTGTATCAATTTTAGCGACTATTAAGCGCAGTTAATAAGCATATTAATTAATTCTCTTAAAAATTTAATTTTTAGGAGAACGAAAAGCAAAATTGTAAATAGACAAAAAAAATAAAAAAATTTACAAAATTGCTTGACATTAAAAATATGATTTGATACAATGAATAAGCAGTCAGCAAAATACGGCTGACAAAATGAAGATTTGATCTTTGAAAACTGAGCAAAACGTCAATTTGAGATAGCTAGGTATAATTAATAATTAAAATCAAACTAAAAATAAATTTTTTTATTGGAGAGTTTGATCCTGGCTCAGGATGAACGCTGGCGGCATGCCTAAGACATGCAAGTCGAACGAGGTGGCCCATTGATTTTTATTGAGAGCTTGAGTGCTTGCACGAAAGAAGGATTTAATTTGATTTGGATTCTCCACCTAGTGGCGAAAGGGTGAGTAACACGTAGGAATCTACCTTTAAGATTGGGATAACAGTTGGAAACGACTGCTAATACCGGATATGATGTTAAATGATACGTTATTTAATATTGAAAGGAGCCTTTAAAGCTTCGCTTAAAGATGAGCCTGCGGCGTATTAGCTAGTTGGCAGGGTAATGGCCTACCAAGGCAACGATGCGTAGCCGACCTGAGAGGGTGATCGGCCACATTGGGACTGAGACACGGCCCAAACTCCTATGGGAGACAGCAGTTAGGAATATTCGACAATGGAGGAAACTCTGATCGAGCAATGCCGCGTGAGTGATGACGGTCCTTTGGATTGTAAAACTCTTTTATTAGGGAAGAACGACTAGTATAGGAAATGATACTAGAGTGACGGTACCTTTTGAATAAGCCCCGGCTAACTACGTGCCAGCAGCCGCGGTAATACGTAGGGGGCGAGCGTTATCCGGATTTATTGGGTGTAAAGCGTGTGTAGGCGGTTTCTTAAGTCTAAAGTCAAAGCCCGGAGCTTAACTCCGGTTCGCTTTAGAAACTGGGTCACTTGAGTATGGTAGAGGCAAATGGAATTTCTAGTGTAGCGGTAAAATGCGTAGATATTAGAAGGAACACCAGTGGCGAAG
>CALVPC010000062.1 GCA_944350405.1 uncultured Bacilli bacterium | reverse complement strand
AATGAGAAGTTTAAAGTATCAAAAACAAGTTTAATTGACCATTATACCTATGTATTTGTAAGTGATGGCGATTTGATGGAAGGAATCTCTTACGAAGCCGGAGCAATCGCTGGTAATCTAGGCTTAGGTAAATTAATAGTGTTATATGATTCTAACAATATAAGTCTAGATGGTAATACTAAAGAAACCTTAAAAGAAAATGTTTTAGAACGCTTTAAAGCCCTTAACTGGGATACATATCTAATTACTGATCCTTATGATTTAAATAGTTTTGATAATGCTATAGAAAAAGCTAAATTAGTAACAGATAAACCATCAATAATTGAAATAAAAACAACAATAGGAAAAGATTCTAAATATCAAAACACTAATAAAGTTCATGGAAAACCACTAGAAAGAGAAGATATAAAAAAATTAAAGAAAAAATTAGATATTAGAGATGTAGAATACACAGTTTTATCCGATGCTTATGATTATATGAAAAATAGTATAGATGAAAGAAATAATTTAAAAATTTCATCGTATGAAAAAACAAAAGAAAAACTTCTTGCCAAATTACCAGAAAACTTAAAAAAAGATTATGAAAATTTATGTAATAATAATATAGAAATAGATTTAGACAAAATAATAGTAAATTTAGAAAGTGATAAAGATTATTCTGGAAGAGACTTATCTTCTCATATTTTAAACAAACTTAATAATTATGATATTCTTACTTTAGGAACAGATACAAGTAGTTCTACTAAAGTATACTTTAATGAAGAAAAAGAATTTACAAGTAAAAATAGAAAAGGCAAGAATATAATGTGTGGAGTAAGAGAACTTGGAACTAGTGCTATAATGAATGGTTTACTTCTTATGGGAATTAGATGTATAACTTCGAGCTTTCTATCTTTTTCTAACTATATGATACCAAGTATTAGAATGAATAGTCTAATGAATCTTGGTGGTATTTATGTATTTACCCATGATACAGTATTAGTTGGAGAAGATGGTCCAACTCATCAACCTATAGAACAAATAGAAATGTTAAGAGCAATACCAAATGTAGTAGTATTTAGGCCATGTGATATAAATGAAATGTTAGCAGCCTATAAATATGCGTTTAAAAATAAAAGTACTACCATAATAATAGCTTCTAAAGATATATTACCTCCATGTTTAAATACAGATATTAAAAAAACTATAGATGGTGGATATCTATTAAAATCAAGTGATAAAGATGAAGTGTGTTTAATAGCAAGTGGTAGTGAAGTAAATCTAGCATTAGAAATAAGTACTCTTTTAGAAATACACATGATTTCAGCAAGAGTAGTTAGTATGCCTTCAATTAATTTATTTAATAAATTAAAAAAAGAAGAAAAAGAAAAAATACTACCCCCAAATATGAAAAAGGTAGTACTAGAGCTTTCTTCATGTGAAAGTTATTATAAATTTTTAAATACTGATGATTTAGTATTTAATGTACCAAATTATATGAAAAGTGGAAATAAACAAGATATAATATCTAAACTTTCATATACTCCAGATACTATACTTAATAGTATTATTAATAGTATTAAATAAAGAATGTAGGAGAGTTATCGCTCTCTTTTTCTTGTGAGTTAATATTAGTTTCAGTATTAGTATTAGCAGTATTATTACTTGCATTATTTGAATTACTTGAGCTATTTATACTACTAGAATTACTAGAACTAATTTCTCTAGCAACACGAAACATAGTTTTAGCATTATTCCAAATAGGTTTAACTTGATAAAAAACAGGAATAGCTTGATTGATAACTCCTAAAGTTTTACTAGCTCCATTAAGTAAAGTAGAAAATGATAATTTAGAAGCTCCAGAAGAGGCATTAGCTGCCGCAGCACCTACTCTTGGCATTGATGCTCCTGAAAATAAAGAACTTATTCTAGGAAGTGGAACAGCACCTCTTGCTGGCATCATTCCTGCTCTAGTCGCAGGACCCATCATATTTGAAAAGTTAGGAGTAGGAGCAGCTCTAAATAAAGAATTAGGATTATAATAATTATAATAGTTATTATTCATGACATTCCTCCTAATATAATGTATGATAAACTAGAAAAAAAGAGACAACTTTCAAATTTTTATTTTCAAACAATTGACTATAATTACCAAATAAGATAAAATGTATTATATATACTAGTGGAGGTGTTTTTGCTATGAATACTGATAATCAAAATCAAAACAATTCGTTTGAAAATGGGGGAAATATAAATCCAAACTATCAAGATCCAAATATAAATAATCAGTATAATGATTATCAAAATAATAATAATAATTATAATAATCCAAATATGAATTCTAATCCAAATGAAGGACAAAATATAAATAATAATATGTATAATGGACAATCTGGAGAAAATGTCATAAGAACTTCAGTGGAGCAAATCAAGGTAGACACCTTAAATAAAAAAACTAGATTTAAATATACAGTAGTTAATGAAAAAGGCAAAAAAGAAGTTGGATATTTAGATGCATATAATCAAAACGAAGTTGAAGGTTATTTATTAAATTCCGGGCTAAAAATTACTAAAATAGAAGCACAAAACTCAATTTTATCTCTTCAAATCGGAGGTTCTAAATTAAACAGTTCAGAACTTGCTTTTATGCTTACTCAATTATCTACTTATCTTAAAGCAGGAATACCTCTTATTGATTCGATTAGAATACTTGAAAAACAATCAAAATCTGATAAAAAGAGAATTTACTCTAACTTAATTTATGAATTAACTAAAGGAGAAAATTTTTCTTCAGCCTTAGCAGCACAAGGAAATACCTTTCCACTTTTATTAATAAACATGGTTAAAACTGCGGAACTTACTGGAGATTTAACAGCAATACTTGATGATATGCAAGAGTATTATAATTCTATCGATAGGACTAGAAAACAAGCTATAAGTGCGATGATTTATCCATCTATACTATTTGTTTTTTCTATTTGTGTTTTAGTATTTATTTTAGCTTACGTAATACCATCTTTTGTAACATTATTTGAACAACAAGGAGCAGAACTTCCAACTATAACCAGAGTAGTATTATCTTTAAGTGGCTTTATAACAACATATAAATTCTGGATTATTGGAGTTTTACTAGGAATAGCTTTATTATTTGTAATATTATATAAAAAAGTAAGAGGCTTTAGAAAAGCTATGCAAACAATAATAATGAAGTTGCCTGGCTTTGGTAAAATTGTAATTTATAAAGAAGTTACTATGTTTACAAAAACATTTGCATCTTTACTAAACCATAATGTTTTCATAACAGATACTATGCAAATCTTAGGTACAGTATCAACTAATGAAGTATTTAAAGATATAATTAATAAATCATTAGATTATCTTTCTAAAGGTGCCAAAATAAGTGATGCGTTTGAAGATCAATGGGCTTTCCCAGTCGTAGCATATGAAATGTTAGTAACTGGAGAAAACACTGGTAGACTTCCTATGATGATGAGTTATGTAGCAAGCTATTATGAAGACTTACATGCTAATACTGTAAAAAGAATAAATACTTTTATAGAACCACTAATGATTATATTTATTGCAATAATAGTAGGAATAGTAGTAGTATCAGTAATAGTACCAATGTTTAGCTTCTATGGAACTGTGTTATAGGTGAGTTATGACTATCTACTTGATTCTTTTCTTCATTATAGGGCTATTATTTGGATCATTTTATAATGTCGTAGGACTAAGACTTCCTAAAAAAGAAAGCATTATCTATCCTTCAAGTCATTGCCCAAAATGTAATCACAAACTTAGTTGGTATGAACTAATACCAGTACTATCTTATATATTTTTAAAAGGAAAATGTAAGAATTGCAAAGAAAAAATAAGTATTATGTATCCAGTTATGGAATTAATATCAGGAATATTATTTGCTCTTTCATATTATTCCTTTGGGCTTACTTTATCTATAATACCAGCACTTCTTACAAGTTCTATCTTTGTAATAATAGTGGTATCAGATTTAAATTATTATATAATTCCAGATAGTATTCTAGCCATATATGGCATTTTAATGTTTATATATAACATTATATCTAAAGGATTTTTAGAGGCATGTACTTATGTAGTTTATGGACTTATAATGTTTATCTTTATGTATCTATTAATGAAATTAGGTAATTTTCTATTCAAAGAAGAATCATTAGGAGGAGGAGATATAAAATTAATGGGAGTACTTGGGCAGCTATTTAATCCATTTATGTCATTTATATCCCTTGCTTTAGCATCTTTAATAGCTATACCTAGTTCATTATTCTTTAATATTAAAAAGAAAGATAACATAATACCATTTGGACCATTTATCACCGGAGGATTTCTTATTATGTTATTCTCTAAATTAGATTTACAAACTATTTTAGATTTTCTTACCTTTACAAAATAACATTTAATTTTATATTAAATGTTTTTTATTACATAAAAACAATATAATTTACTAAACTTACTAGCATTAATTTACAATTTATACCTTAACATGTTATAATAAAAAAGCGAAAGGAAAGATATAATGGAAAAATTATCTAGAGAAGAAGTATTACATGTAGCATCATTAGGGAAACTTTGGTTAAGTGAAGAAGAAATAGAAAAATTCTCTTATCAGTTAAGATCTCTACTTGATTATATTGATAAAATAAATAAAGTTACAATTACTGACTGTGAAGGTTTAATAGCACCATATACTAATGATTGTGTTTTAAGAAAAGATGAAGTAGAAACATTTGAAAATGCAGATTCTTTAATAGAAAATGCCCCTAAAACATTTGATAAGTTTATAGAAGTGGCAGGTGTTTTTGATGAATAATTATTTAGATTTAAGTATAGATGAAATTCATGAATTATTAGTAAAAAAAGAGATTAAACCTATAGACTTAGTTATGGAAGCATTAAATAGAATAGAAAATGATGATTTAAATAGTTTTATAACTATAAATAAAGAAAAAGCTATAAAACGTGCAATCGAATTAGAAAAGAATATTGATGAAAAAAATCCTTTATATGGTATTCCTATATCTTTAAAAGATAATATCATCACTAAAGATTTAAGAACTACGGCTGGGTCAAAAATGTTAGAAAATTTTATACCAATTTATAATGCTCATGTAACAGATTTACTTGAACAAAATGGTATGATTATTATAGGAAAAACAAATATGGATGAATTTGCTATGGGTTCTTCAAGTGGAACAAGCTATTTTGGACCAGTTAAAAATCCTTGGAATAAAAAACTTGTATCGGGAGGTTCAAGTGGAGGAAGTGCAGCATCGGTAGCAAAAAATCTTACCCCTCTTTCTTTAGGCTCAGATACTGGGGGATCGATAAGACAACCATCAGCATTCTGTAATACTGTGGGATTAAAACCAACATATGGGCGAGTATCAAGATATGGATTAATTGCCTTTGCATCTAGTCTTGATCAAATTGGACCAATTACAAGAAATGTAAAAGAAAATGCTTATTTACTAAATACAATAACTAAAAAAGACAAAAGAGACTTAACAAATATAGATAAAGAAGAAGACTTTACAAGATTTATTGGTGATGACATATCTGGAATGAAAGTAGCAATACCAAAATTTTATATAAGTGATGTAATTGATAAAGAAATATTAGATAAGTTTAATGAAATATTAAACATTTTAACATCCAAAGGAGTAAAGATAGATAAAGTAGATATGCCATATATAGAACATGCCGTACCACTTTATCAAATAATAGCTTTAGGAGAAGCAAGTTCTAATCTGGCTAGATATGATGGAATTAAATATGGATATAGTACCAGTAAAGCTAAAAACATAGAAGAGCATTATTATAAAACTAGAAGTGAAGCCTTTGGAGATGAAGTAAAAAGACGAATAATGATTGGGTCATTTATGCTAAGCGGTAAAAATGTCGAAGAATACTTTGAAAAAGCCTTAAAAATAAGAAAACATATTTCATTAGAATTTGAAAAGATATTTAAAGAATATGATCTAGTATTAGGACCTACGAC
>CALVPC010000061.1 GCA_944350405.1 uncultured Bacilli bacterium | reverse complement strand
GTTATAAGACTTATTGATGAAAAAGGTATGCTTACTGATGAATTGAAGACTAAAATATTAGAATGTGAAAAGTTAGTGGATGTTGAGGATATATATAGGCCTTATAAAGAAAAGAAGAAAACTAAAGCTACTACTGCTATTAATAATGGTTTAGAGGGTCTTGCTAAAATAATTATGAGTTTTCCTAATAGAGAGTTAGATGAAATTTTGGATTCTTATAATGATTGTAAAGTGGATAGTAGAGAAGAAAAGTTAGAAGGTGCAAAGTATATCATTGCAGAATGGGTTAGTGATAATGCTAGTTATCGCAAGTGGATTCGTAACTTTTTTTATAAGAATGGTGTTATTAGTTCTAAAATTAAAAAAAATGTTTTAGATGATGGTAAAGTGTATGAAATGTATTATGACTATAACGAGCCAGTTAGATTTATTAAACCACATCGTATTTTAGCATTAAATCGTGGCGAAAAAGAAAAAATATTAACTGTGTCTATTGATGTTTCTAAAGATGATATTATTAACTTTTTAGAAAAGAAAATAATAAAAGATGATAAGTCTTCAGTTTCAAATAGTGTTAAAGAGGCAATAGAAGATAGTTATAAGAGATTAATTGCTCCTTCGATTGAAAGAGAGATTCGTTTTGAGCTTTCTGAAAAAGGGGAGGAAGCAGCAATAGATAATTTTGGTAAGAACTTAGAAGCTCTTTTGCTTACTCCTCCAATGAAGGAACAGATAGTGCTTGGTTTTGATCCTGGATTTGTTAATGGATGTAAACTTGCTGTAATTGATAAAAATGGAAAATATTTAGATTCTTGTGTTATAAAGCCTTTTTTAAGTAATAATAGTGATGATAAAATTCGTTTATCTAAAGAAATAGTTATAGATCTTATTAAACGTTATAATGTTGATATTATTGCTATTGGTAATGGTACTGCTTCACGTGAGTCTGAAAAATTTTGTGCTGATATGATTCGTGAATACAATTTAGCATGTAAGTATGTTATTGTTTCTGAAGCTGGAGCTTCTATTTATAGTGCTTCTCCTATTGCTGCTTTAGAGTTTCCTGATTTAGCAATTGAAAAAAGAAGTGCTGTAAGTATTGCAAGAAGGCTACAGGATCCTTTAGCGGAACTTGTTAAAATTCCTCCAGAAGGTATTGGTGTTGGTCTTTATCAACATGATGTTAGTCAAAAAAAGCTTTCACAATCTTTAGATTTTGTAGTAGAAAAATGTGTTAATAGTGTAGGAGTTAATATTAATACTGCTTCTAGTTCTTTACTTAGTTATGTATCGGGGCTTACGAAAAAAACTTGTTTAAAGTTAATTGAGTATAGAGAGAAGGTTGGTAAAATTTCTTCACGAGATGAAATTAAAAAGAAAAAATTGCTTTCTGATAAAACATATGAACAAGCTGTTGGTTTTTTACGTATTGCTGATGGAGAAAATGAGTTAGATAAAACAGCAATTCATCCAGAAAGTTATGATATTGCACTTAAAATTTTAGAGATTTTAGGATTTACTACTAAGGATATTGGATCTAGTAGTTTAATACAAAAATTGGATGAAATTGATATTATGAGTTATAAAGATAATCTTGGTACAGATAAGTATACTTTAGAAGATGTCATTTTATGTCTTAAAAAACCAAATCTAGATCCTAGAGATGAAATGCCTCAACCTATACTTCGAAGTGATATTTTGGATATTAAAGATTTAAGTTTAGGAATGAAGTTGCAAGGTACAGTGCGTAATGTAGTAGATTTTGGGGTATTTATTGATATTGGTCTTCATAATGATGGACTTGCTCATATTTCTAAACTTACCAATAAATATATAAAACATCCAAGTGAAGTTGTTAGTGTTGGTGATATTATTGATTGCTATGTAGATGATATTTCTTTGGAAAAAGGAAAGGTTAGTTTGAGTTTAATTCCTCGTTAATCTTTTTTATTTTTTTTAATAGTAAAATTATTTTCTATGTATGCATATATTTAATTAGGTGATGTCTATGGCTTTGGATAATTTTAAAAATTTTGTAAAAAATAGGCCTAGTTTGGCGAAATATGTAAATAGTGGAGAGAAAACATGGCAAGATTTTTATAATATGTATGAATTATATGGTGAAAATAGTGAAGTATGGAATGATTTTATTAAAACAGGAGTTAGTACTTCTAGTCCCTTAACTATTAAAGATTTATTTAATATGTTTAAGGAAGTAGATATATCTCAAGTTCAAGAATCTATTACTTCTATTCAAAAAGGAATTGGTTATGTTGAGAATTTAGTAAAATCTAAAGAAGAGGCTAGTATACCAAAAAGATCTAGTTATGAGGCTAGACCAATGTATAAGTATTTTGATGATTAATGAATTTATATGTACAATATAATTTAAGAAATAATTTAAATAATTTAAGATTTTTAAGAGAAAATTCATATTGGTATAAATATTTGAATAGAAGTTCTAATTATTTACCTTTACTTGAGAAAGAAATGAAAATTAGATATAAGTTAACCCCTAAGGATAAACTGGATAGATTTACAAAAAATATTGACAAAGTATCAGAATTAATAGATATATTTTCGTAATATATCTTTTTTTTTATTGATTTATTTGGTATACTTAATAATAGGTGATAGTATGAACGATAGAGGTTTTGCAGTTACTACTATGGTATATGCTTCAGTGGTACTTTTAGCAATGGTTATGTTTTCTGTTTTAGCCATTGTAAGATCTGAGTATAGCAACCAAAGAGAGTTTATTGATGAAATTAATAATGAACTTACTTTATGTTTAGAAAGGGATGAGTGTTAGATGAATAAAAAAGGGTTTACACTAGTTGAGCTTATTGCTGTAGTAGTTATTATGGCTATAATTGCTATGATTGCAACTCCTAATATTATTTCTATGATGAATAATGGAAAGAGAGAAGATTTTATTAATAATGCTAATGAAATTATGAGTAAAGCAGTTTATATGTATAAACTAGATAAGTATAAAAATGATTCTAGTATTTTTGAGAGTGGTAATAGAATAAAATTAAAAAATATTGAAGATATTAATACTCTTGAAGATCCTTTTGGAGGAGAGTATGATTTAGAAAATAGTTATGTTATAATTGAGAGTGTAAATAATGGAACAATAGTAGAAAGAAATCCATCTATTTATGTTAGAGCTTGTGATGAAGATAATAAATGTTATTCTATAGGAACTGCTAGTAACCCTGTTTCTAGAAGTTCTATAACTACTAGTTCTATTACTGAAAACTAGTTGTAAATGTGATAAAAAAGTGTTTACAAATATTTAAATAAATGATATATTTTATTTATAGATAATAAGGAGGATTATTATGAAGATGTTTATCAAAGATAAGAAAGGTTTTACGTTAATAGAACTTTTAGCAGTTATTGTTATTTTGGCTATACTTGTTATGGTTGCTATTCCTGCTGTAACTAGATATTTAAATGCGGCACGTCAAGGTACTTTTGTTGATAATGCTAAATCTGCAATTAGTGCAGTAAGGAATGATGTAATAATTAATGGATATACAAAATCAACTTATACTCTTTCTGACATAAACGACTTACTTGAAAGGAAATTAAATACTAGTCCATTTAATTCTGCGTACACTACTGGTTCTTATATTCAAGTTACTCAAACAGAAAATCCAGCTAACTCAGGTGAATATGTTTATACTTATTCAATGTGTTTAGCAGATGATGGTGGTCATGGTTTTGAGTTAACTGCAGAAAATGAACTTGATGAGTCTGATATTAAGATGAGTGGCGTTTCTTGTTCATCAACATAATTTATTAATGATTGATATATAGATTGCTTTTGCAATCTTTTTTATTTGTTTTACTTTTATTTTGGTAAATGTTAAAATATATATGAGGTGTTGTTATGTTAATAATTGGATCACATGTTTCTTTTAAAAAAGATAAGCAGTTATTAGGATCTGTAATGGAAACTTTAAGTTATGGTGCTAATACATTTATGTTTTACACTGGTGCTCCGCAAAATACTAATAGGATTCCTCTTAATAAGGAGCTTATTTTAGATGCTAAAAAATTGATGAAAGAACATAATATAGATATAAATAATGTTATTGTACATGCCCCTTATATTATTAATTTAGCAAATGGGGATATTAGTAAATATGATTTTTCTATTAAATTTTTAAAACAGGAATGCAAAAGATGTGAAGAAATAGGGGTGAACAAACTTGTTCTTCATCCTGGCTCTCATGTTGGTTTAGGAGTAGATGTTGCTATAGAAAATATTTGTAATGCATTAGATGTTGTTCTTGCTGATACTTCTACTATGATATTATTAGAAACTATGGCTGGGAAAGGGACTGAAATAGGAAGAAATTTTGAAGAAATAAAAAGGATATTTAATTTAGTAAAATATCCAGAAAAGTTAGGTATTTGTTTAGATACTTGTCACTTATCTGATGCGGGTTATAATGTAGATAAGTTTGATGATGTTTTAGATGATCTTGAACGTTTAGATCTTTTAAGTAAGGTTAAATGTATACATATAAATGATAGTAAAAATGAGAATGGTTCTCACAAAGATAGACATGAAAATATTGGGTTTGGTAAGATAGGTTTTGATACGTTAATTAATATTATTTATAATAATAGACTTAATAATATTCCTAAGATACTTGAGACCCCATATATAGGGGAATATCCTCCATATAAATTTGAAATTGAAATGATTAGAAATAAAAAATTTGATGAAAAATTAAAAGAAAAAGTTATTGCTCATTATGAGAAATAACTTTTTTAGTTACAAGAACATTCTGTATCTTTTAGTGCTCCAGTTTGAAAAGTATCTATATCTAAATCTCTTTCATTTGTTAGAGTAAAACCATTTCCATCTTCATCTATTAAACAAACTGAATATTCATAGGTGCTGGATCCTGAATTGCTTGGATCTTGTATTTCATCTATTTTTACACAACTACTACTTTTATAATTAACATTGTATGGACTAGTTACTAGCTGATCATCTATTAGTTCATTTATTTGTTCAAGGGTATATGATGATTTATATCCATTGATTATTACATCGTTTCTTGCTGTGCTTGCTGCCAGTACTGCTTTATCTACGAATGACATTACACGTGATTCGTTTATATAATTGTTAGTAGAGGATACTGCATTTTTGGTTAGTAATACAATAGCTACAATAGCTGCTATAACAAAGACACCTACTACTGCAATGATAATAATCATTATTTTTTTCTTATTCTTTTTTTGATTGAAATTATTATCATAATTATCTATATTTTCATATGAATTTAAATTGCTATAGTTATTTTGTTGATATGAGTTGTCATTTTGATAATTATTGTTCAAGTTATAGTTATTTTGATAAGAACTTTGATAATTATTGTTATAATTATTGTTATAATTATTAGACATTTCTTGATTATTTATTGAGTTGTTATAATTATTTTGATTATAAGTATTATAATTTTGATTACTTTCATTGATGTTTAAATTTTGACTATTTTGATAATTACTTTGATTGTTATTATTAAAATTATTTTGATTATATGCATTATTATTTTGATATGGATTGTTGTTTGTTTGATTATAGTTAGTGTTATTTATACTATTTTGATTATTATTTTGGTTATTAGGATTATTATTTATATTAGAATTATTCATATTATTACCTCCAATTTGTATTATAAGTTAATTGTGTCAGTTAGTATATGTGATGTTTAAAAGAATTTTTAATTTTACGTCAACATATTAGTTTTATTATTATGTTTATATGGTAAATAAAATTTATATAATAGTTTATGTTTTTTATTTTGATTATAAATTATGGTATAATGAAATAGATTTAAAACGAGGAAGTGATAATAATGGCAAATGAAGAAAAGAGTTTTCAAAAAGGAAGTATTAACTGCTTGATACCGATTTAGTAAACCCCTTTGCGAAATCCTTATAAATAAAGGGATTGTGAGATTTTAGATCTTGCACATTTTCTCAAATAAACTGCAAAAATGAACTAAATAAGTAAATTTTATTAAAAAATAGGGTAAAAATTT
>CALVPC010000060.1 GCA_944350405.1 uncultured Bacilli bacterium | reverse complement strand
TCACCTCTTTTTATATAAATAATTTTAACATTATTAAAAATAATAATCAACAATATAGGTAGAAAAACCTAAAAAGATGTGATTAATTTAAAAAAATTACAATTTTTAATTTATAAATAAATATAGATATGTTAAAATAACTTTTGTGAATAATTATGGAATATTTTGATGTATTATCTAAAACTAGACAAAAACTTAATTATACCAAAACCAGAGAAGACAAATTAGAAGACAGCGAATATAATCAGGGCTCTGAACTTTGGATATTAAACAACAACAAGCTTCTCATAACTAAACGTAGTATGAACAAATCTCATCCTGGAAAATGGGAAACTCCAGGTGGTTGTTCTCAAAAGTCTGAAACGTCTATAGATACAATAATTAGAGAAGCAAAAGAAGAAATAGGCATATCTTTATTTGAAAAAGATTTAGAACTAATTGGCACACAACTTTACAAAAAACAATTCGTTGACGTATTCAAAACTAATAAGATAATAAACACTTTAAACATACAATTACAACTAGATGAAGTTACAGAGTTTAAGTTTGTTACTAAAGAAGAATTTATTAAAATGATTGAAAATAACGAGATTGTAAATTCAGTAGCAAACAGATACTTTATGTTTAAAGATGCTATAGATATTGATTGGTGATTATCTCACCAATCTTTTTTGTGGAACTGCATACATTACTAACTCTGCGTTTCTTAATTTATTTCTAAATGTAGAAGCATACTTTCTATAAAATATTTCATAATCATCAGATAAATTTTTAATATACATTGGCAACTCATATAAATCAGTTGGTAAATGATAAGCACATGCAGCTATTACAGGTTTATTCCCTAATATTGTTTGTTTTGCACCTTTTAAAGCCTCAAGTTCCATTCCTTCTATATCCATATTTATTAAAGATACTTTATCATTATTACAAACACAATCTATTTTATTTTCTGTATTATCAACATAAGTATTTATACTTATTACTTTCTTTCGGATATTTTCCGGAATATAATTTAAATTGTCTCGAAATTGTCTTACTCTTTCTTTGTCTCCTTCTAATGCGTATATTCTTTTAAAATCATCTTTGAAATTTTCTAAATAATAAAACAATGTGTCACCATTAGAACTTCCACAATTGACAAAAGTTTCATCTGAAATATGATTATACACATCTTTATCAAAATACTTTATCCAAGTAGGATTTTGTTTTAATCTATAAAAGTCTGCATACATCTTTGTTCTTATATATTCTACATAAACTTCTTTAGACTTATCATCATATAACATATTTAGCATTTGCAAGATTTCTTTTTCTTTGTGTTGAAAATATTCTAAATATTCAATATCATGCTTTGGTATTTTTTCATAATCATATGGGCACAAATAATCTTTTATATTATTATCATTCATTTTCTTTATCAATTGAGATTGAAACGCAGGATATTTATAATTAACATCTGTTAGTATTAAAAAATACTTATCAAATTGATTTAACTGATCCAAATCATTTAAATTATTAAACACATAATTAGGACTGATATTTTCTATAGCTAACCAGTTGATACAAGATAAAATCATCGAATCGGTTCCTAAAACAACTATCTTGTAATCTTCATTATTTACCTTATATCTTAATATAGGGATATTATTTGGTGGTTCATATACACCATGTACAATATTCATATCATTGTTTAATATTCTAGTAAAGCATTATGATTCTAAAAACATTGCTTTTTTTTTAAATTAAACGAAGAACATTTTTCTAAAGAATTAAACTTAAAATATAAAAAAAGCATATTCTATTAAGAATATACCCTGTATCAGCAATCTAAAATCCTATTCAGGATTTATTAACAATTTGGTGACCAGTACGGGATTTGAACCCGTGAATGCCGCCGTGAAAGGGCGGTGTGTTAAACCACTTCACCAACTGGCCATATGGCGCCTCAACTAGGACTCGAACCTAGGACCCCTTGATTAACAGTCAAGTGCTCTAACCGACTGAGCTATTGAGGCAAAAAATGGTGGGCCTGAATGGACTTGAACCATCGACCTCACGCTTATCAGGCGTGCGCTCTAACCAGCTGAGCTACAAGCCCATTTGCTCATAATTTGTCATTAAGCAATATAAATATTACTATATATTTTATGTTTTGGCAAGACTTTTTTGACATTTTTTTGAAAAGTTTATTAAATTAAACTAACTCAGCACTAGAATCAGCATTAAGCTTCAAATCAGTAAATTTACCTTCCTTATATAAAAAATATCCTGCTGCTCCCACCATCGCAGCATTATCTGTACAATATTCTATTTTTGGAAAACTAAAATCTATATTTCCCTCTTTACATAACTGCTCAAATTTCTCTCTTATACCCTTATTAGCAGACACACCCCCAGCAAGTACTAAATTATTTACATTATATTCTTTTAAAGCACGCATAGTTTTAGTAGTAAGAGAACTAATTACAACATCTTGAAAAGAAGAAGCTAAACAATTTTTATCTATCGTCTTACCAGCTTGTTCATAATTGTGATAAAGATTAATAACTGCACTTTTAAGGCCACTAAAACTAAAATTATAACTATCATCATTTAACGGAATTGGAAGATCATAAATAGGTTTACCATCATGGGCCATTTTATCTATAACAGGTCCACCAGGATATGATATCCCCATAACTCTTGCTACTTTATCATAGCATTCCCCAACAGCATCATCTAACGTAGAACCTATTTTTGTTATATTAAAATGATCCTTAATAAGTAAAAGTTCAGTATGACCACCACTAATAACTAAACAAATTAAAGGAAATTTAAGCTCTTTTTCCAAATTATTAGCATATATATGACTTCTTATATGATGAACTGGAATCAAAGGCTTATCAAATATATAAGCTAAAGTTTTAGCAGCCTCGATTCCAACAAGTAAAGAACCAACAAGTCCAGGACCATAAGTAACAGCAATACCATCAATCATATCCATACTCATTTTAGCATCTGTAAGACATTTATTTATAACAAAAACTATATCCTTAACATGATTACGACTAGCTATTTCAGGAACTACTCCCCCATATAAAGTATGAATATCTACCTGACTAAGTACAGTTGTACTTATCTCCTCAGAACCATTTTTAATAATAGAACAACTAGTTTCATCACAACTTGTTTCTATCCCTAAAATATATATATCTTTCATAATATCAACTCCATTAAATAACCATCAATACCCTTATAATATCCTCTTCTTATAGAAACCACAGTAAAGTTAAATTTCTTATAAAGTTTTATAGCCGCATCATTTAAAACATTAACCTCTAAAGTTATATTTTTTAAAGACATATTCTTCGCTAAATCAATAAGTTCCTTTAACAAAGCAGAACCAATCCCTTTATTTCTAAATTCTTCCTTAACAAAAACATTAACAATATCTATTGTATCATATAAAACATTATACTCGATATATCCTAATATCTTATCAAATTCAAAATAACCTAAATAACAAGTAAAAGGATTATCTGTAGGTTGTACATTAAAATCTATAAGATCATTAAAGTCAATCTTTTTTACCATTAAAATTTTCCTCTGCCTCAGGCTTCTTTAAATAATTAGGAACAAATGTCATAGGATCTTCTTCATTTTTCTTCATATTTTTATATAAATTATCAATATTTGGCTTATAAGGCAAAACATTCATATTTTCAAAATTATCATAAGAAACATAACAATATTTACCATCAAGAGAAGATGCTACATCTATTAATTTATCCAATTTTATATAAGACTCTTCTAATATAACATTATAATTGCTATCATAAATAGCACCATAAACATATCCACGTCTAGCATCTATAATTGGAATAATATAATCTTCAGAGCAAGAAGTTGCCATAACCAATAAATTTGAAACTGAATAAAGCTCTTTATTTAAAAAATATGTAAACACTTTACTAATAGTTGCACCCACTCTAAGTCCAGTAAAAGAACCAGGACCACGTACACATACTACTTCATCCACCATATCAGGTTTTAAAGAATTTTTATCAAGTAAACTTTTTATATTAAAAAGAGCTAAACGTGATAAATCTTTATCCAACTTTATATATATTTGATCTATCATAGAATTATTTTTAACTAATGCAATATTCAAATAATTAAATGAAGTATTTAAAAAAAGACTTATCATAATACAGCCTCACATAAGTCTTCATATTTCTTACCAAATGGTTTAATTACTAACATTCTTGTATCTTCATTAATTATTTTAAAAGATATTTCTAATCTTTCATCAGGAAGTTCATCACTAATCATATCTGCCCATTCAATTATAGATATACCCTTTTTAACAAAATACTCATGAAAGTCAATTTCTACATCTGTTTCATCTATACGATAAACATCCATATGAAAAAGAGGAAGTTGTCCACTATAATACTCTTTTACAATATTAAAAGTTGGCGAAGTAATTACATCAGTAATTCCTAAAGCACTTGCAAATCCTTTTGTAAATACAGTCTTCCCACTACCCAAATTACCTTTCAAACAAATGACCATATTAGGAAATTTTTCACTCTCTAAATTCTCAGCTAGTTCAATAGTTTCCTTTTCATTATATGATGTTATTTTATATTCCACTTTTATCACCAAAATCATTTTATCACAAAAAAAAGAGGCAATACAAGCCCCATTTTATTTTTTTACTTTAACCTTGTAAATAACCTCTTCATCCTTAACATTAACAATAGTGGTAACTCCTGCTAATACAAGTATAATTCCTAGAACAATCCCCGTTGCAATCACTGGTATTATAGGTAAAGCAAAAGTAATCGCTCCTAATATTATCTTAAGAACAGGCCTTACAATCAAACCACTATTAGCATGAGATTTAAATAAAAATAGAAAAGAAGAAATCCCAGTAACCAAAAGCCAAATACCTAAAAGAACTGGAATAACCTTAATAGCAGTATCTCTACTACTAATTAAAATAAAACCAAAAATTACTCCAACTATTGAACCAGTAATAGAATAAGCTGCATAAGGATTATCGCTTTTAAGAGCAAATAAAATCCTAATTACATTAAATAAAATAATACTAACTCCTGCGATTAAAACAATAGTCTCAAAAGTATTCGCAGGACTAAATATAAATAAAATCCCAAAAATTATAAGAAAAACCCCTAAAATATATGAACCTTTTTTATTCATAAAATCCTCCTAATATTCTAAATACTCATCAGTTTTCCATACCTCATCACCATACTGAGAGTTATATACTTTGTAATTATATAAATCACCATCTTCTTTAATAAATACTGCATAAACATTAATTACACTATTCTTAGAAAGTGGAATAACTGTCTCTCCTTTTTCTTTATATGTTATTTTACAATCAAAGACATACTTATTATCCTTACTTTCCACAAAAGTACATTCCTTTGAAACTATTTCATTTATATTTTCAGCATCTCTTCTTACTTCACCCAAAGTTTCATCATTAAACCATGCATCTATAGCCATTTCTCCATATTTTGGATTAGAATAAACATCAAAAGAGCACCCTGAAATAAATAACAAAACAAATACTATTAAAAAAAACTTTATTTTCATATAATTACCTCCATATAATCATATCATAAATAAAGTTTATTTTCAAATTATTCAAGCACATCTGCTGATTTTTTCATATTTTTATCATAAACTAATAATTTTTCATTATTATCTAAAGTAGCCAGCAAAATATTCTCTTTATTTTTTCCCAAATTTTTTAGTTGTTTTAAAAGCCACTTTTCATCCTTTTTCATAATTTTTAAATTATTCTCCATTATTTTACCATCTATAATAACATTAGCTAGTAAACTTGCCTCTTCAGGCTTCAAATCTAAATCTTTAATATTTACATTTTTATATAAGCCCTTAGGCAGTATACTAAGCTCTCCACTACATTCCACAATTGCATATGCAATTTGAGAAATATCAAAATATCCCATCTCACGACATTGTTCTAAAAAATCATTAACATCATATTTTACCTTTTTTAAACCTTCCTCAAGTAAAATACCATTTTCAATAATTACCGTAGGAACGCCCATAAAAAATCTTCTAAGTTTAATGCTTTTCATAGTCGCTATAGAAATAGCATAAGCAATAACTCCAAAAATAACAACAGCAAGTGTCCCATGTAATATATCAGAATCTAGATTAATTGTCATCTCCGCAGCAAAATTACCTATTGAAATTCCAATTACATAGTCAAACAAACTAAGCTCTGAAACTTGTTTTTTTCCAATCATTTTTGTAACTAAAAACAAAGTAACTAAAGATATAATAGATCTAATAGAAACTTGTAGTAATTCATTTTCCATAATATCACCATTTTTAATATGCCCATAAAAAAAGAAAAAATACAAAACTTATATTTCTTCTATTTTAATTCACTTACTTCAAAACTTTTGCCTTCACTAATATTACCAACATTGTCCATAGCAAATGCATAAT
>CALVPC010000059.1 GCA_944350405.1 uncultured Bacilli bacterium | reverse complement strand
GCTGGAGCAGTCTCTTTTTTATTATAAAAATCACGAACTTTAGATTCAATTTCGTCACACAATTTTTTATTTTCACGAAGTAATGCCTTTACATTTTCTTTTCCTTGGCCTATTTTTTCACCATTATAAGAATACCAAGCACCACTCTTATCAAGAACACCACATTCTGCAGCTAAATCAATTATTTCTCCCTCTTTAGAAATACCAAGTCCATATACAATTTCTACAACTGCAGTTTTAAATGGTGGAGCCACTTTATTTTTAACAACTTTAATGACGGTTTTATTACCAATAACACTATCACTATTTTTAAGCTGTTCTCCACGTCTTACATCAAGCCTAATAGTAGAGTAAAATTTAAGTGCTCTACCACCAGGAGTAGTTTCTGGATTACCAAACATAACTCCAACTTTTTCTCTTAATTGATTAATAAATATACAAGTAGTTTTAGTTTTATTAATAGTACCAGACAATTTACGAAGAGCTTGAGACATAAGTCTAGCTTGAAGACCAACATGTGAATCTCCCATTTCGCCTTCAATCTCAGCCTTAGGTACTAAAGCAGCCACTGAATCTATAACTATAATATCAACAACTTCACTTCTAACAAGTGCTTCGCAAATTTCCAAAGCTTGTTCACCAGTATCAGGTTGAGATATCAAAAGTTCATCTATATTAACACCTAACCTTTTTGCATAAACTGGATCAAGTGCATGTTCTGCATCAATAAATGCTGCTCTACCACCATTTTTTTGAACTTCTGCTATAGCATGAAGAGCAACAGTAGTTTTCCCACTTGATTCAGGTCCAAATATTTCAATAATTCTCCCTTTTGGAAAACCATTAACCCCTAAAGCTAAATCAAGAGAAAGTGAACCACTTGAAGTAACCTCTACCTCCATATTATTATTTTCACCAAGTTTCATTATTGAACCTTTACCAAATTGTTTTTCAATTTCTGCCAAAACTTGATCTAAAGTTTTATCATTAGATTTTATTTCTTTTTTTGCCATGATTATCCTCCCTTATAAATCAATAATACATCACATTTTTATGCTTGTCAAGACTTTTTCGAACATTTGTTTGTTTAAAATTTCAAGACTTAAAATTAAACAAAAACAAAAAATGTTCTACTTGAAAATTAACATTCAAATAGAACATTTAGTTATATTTTTTCAAATTATTTCTTATCAAATTCTGAAAATAAAGCTTTTTTATTTAAACTATAATATTCAAACATAGAAACAATTGACATCAAAGTACCAAAATATAAGAATAATTTAGAAACTTGAAGTCCAAAAAGTTCAAATGGTAAGTTATAGAAAAATGTAAGTGTTATTCCAACCATTAAACACGCTGTTTTAATCTTTCCACTCATTTTAGCAGCTTGTACTACTCCTTTAGTCGCAACATTCATTCTAATTGCATCAACAATAATATCTCTCACTATTATAATAACAGGAATAATTGCAGGAATAAATCCTTGAGCAGCAAAAATAATTAAAACAGAATTAACCAAAACTTTATCTGCAATAGCATCAGAAAACTTACCAAAATCTGTAACTTGATTATTTTTTCTAGCTAAATAACCATCAATATAATCAGTAAGTGAGGCCATTACAAATATAACTCCACATAAAATGTATCTAACGTCAATCAAAATATCGTGGAATAAGAAAGTAGTAAAACTAAAACCTACCCTATAAAATGGAAATAATAATAAAATAATTATTAAAAGTGAAAGTGCTAATCTTAAAAATGTTAGTTTTGTTGGGACATTAAATTTCATAAATTACCTCCAAAAAAAAATAATTGTCTCAAAAAAATATAAAATATAATCAAAATGATTACAACCAATAATACAATAAAAACTATAGTAAGATTTTTCTTAGTAGGAAATTCAATTGTATAAGGAGTTCTTATTTTTTTCTCTTTGTCTTTATTTTTTTCACGATCTTGTTTTAATCTTTCTTGTATATCTTCAATACTAATTTTAGATGTTTTTTCAAAAAGAAAATCATCCAGCTCTCCCAAAAGTTTTTCTTCGTCAAGCCCAAGATATTTAGCATAAAGAGCTATCATATCTTTAAGTTCAATAACATCTTTAAATACTTTATGGTTACCACTTTCTAAATTTTCAATTAAAATAGCATCTTTTTCAAGATCGTTACTAACTTCATCAATAGTTATACCTATTTCTTCACGTTTTGACTTAAATTCTTCACCTATTTCTTTCATAAACACCTCGTATATAAAAATAATAACATTTAATAAGCCATGTTCTGTACCATTAAGGTGGCAAACATTTATCTATCTTTCGATCTCTAACTAAGTTCATTTCCTTCGTTAGAACTCCCCTACCATAATTTGGGTTTCTCACTTGTGGGGTTTACCTCGTTCCACTCATATCATTTCTAATATGCATCGTCACTATGGCACTTTTATATTTACTAAAACCATATTATTAATAACTTAGGTTTGTTCAATGCCGTAAGATTACTCTCCCTAAGGTTATTTATTCCCTTAGCACAAACACTAAAAGCATCTCAGCTTTTGTGAGCATGGACTTTCCTCTACAACTAGTTGCAGCGTTTGCCTAAAATATTATTATTCTTCTTTATTTCCAAATATAACTTTTTCCAAGTTAGAAATTCTTTTTAAAATATCCACATTATTAACACCATTATTATTTGAAGAAGCCCTAGCAATTTCAGCATTTACATTAGCATCTCTAAGCTGCTTTTTTAGTCTTATAATTTCTTCAGTAAGCTTATCTTTTTCTAATTCTTGCTTCTTAATAATACTTAAAAACGTACCATAATCTGCAATTATAAGATCTAGAAATTGATCCACTTCTTTTAAACGATATCCTCTTGTATCAATTTTAAATTCCTTTTCTAAAATATCGTCTTGTGTCAAATTTAAATTTTGGTTCATAATATGCACCAACCTTTACTACATATATTTTAAAAAAAAAGAGGCTATTTGTCAATCTCTTTTAAACTCTTATAATTAAATCTAATTTTTACAAATTTTGTACTGCTAATAATATCATTTAATAAAAATGTTATACGATCTTTTTCCATTATAATCACCTATAGTAAATTATATAAAATAATTTCAAAAAAGTAACATATTCGACAAAACTAGTTATTTTTCTTACGTTTACATAGTTGACACTTCAAATATACTATTCTACAAAAAAATACCTTTTATCCAAAATACAAGTAGAAATTTTCTTTAATTTATAGTATAATTTTAGTATGGTGATGAATTTTGATTACATATCCAAATAACATTAAAAAAAATACTAAATATAAAGAAAAAGAATATGGTAATAGAGGTATGACCTTAGAAGCAGAATTAAATGACTCCAATAAATATTATTTAGAAAACAATATAGCTGTAATATACAAAAAACCTACACCTATTAAGGTTGTAAAACAAATCAATGAAAAAATAGTAAAAGCATACTTTGAAAAGCCCTCTACTACAGATTATAACGGATTATATAAAGGAAAATATGTAGACTTTGAAGCCAAAGAAACAAAAAATACTACTTCATTTCCTTTAAAAAATATCCATAATCACCAAATAAAACACATGGAACAAATTACAAAACATAATGGCATATGCTTTGTAATCATAAGATTTACTAAATTAAATAAAACTTATCTTTTATTTGCAAAAGATCTGATAAAATTTATAAATACTAACAAAAGAAAATCTATTCCTTTAGAATATTTTCAAAATAATGCATATTTAATAAAAGATAAATTAATGCCAAAAGTAGACTATATAGATATCTTAAATAAATATGGAGGTATACAATGAAATTAAAAAAAATAAAACTAAAAAATAAAAATCATAGAAATATTCAAAAGAAAGTTGACAAAATGAATAACAAAGAGCCAATAAAAACTTCAAAAATAACTTTGGGATTTATTATTAGTACTACAATTATTTTTCTTATATTAGGCATAATAATATTTGGAAAATGGATAGCTTTAGCATTTACTTTAGTTTATTTATTAATGATTCTATTAGTTAGAAATATCGATAAATATCCTATTGGAAGTAAAAAAAGAAAAATTTCCAAAAACATATTTATGATTATACTACTTCTTGGGATAATTGGTATATTAGCCTTTATATTATTTTTTATCGCTGTAATAATAGCCTCTCCTGAATTCGATGTAGAAAAGTTGGAAAGAAATGAAACAACCATTCTTTATGATAATAAAAATGAAGTATTTGCTAGTCTAGGTAGTGAAAAACGAGAAAAATTAGAATATGATGAATTACCAAATGTATTAGTTGATGCTATCATAGCTACCGAAGATTCAAGATTCTTCCAACATAACGGTTTTGACGCTCCAAGATTTATCAAAGCAGCTTTAGGTCAACTAGCCGGAGCATCTGATGCTGGTGGAGGATCTACTCTAACCATGCAAGTAGCCAAAAATAATTTTACGTCACGTGAAGCCGAAGGTATTGAAGGTATAATAAGAAAATTTACTGATATATATTTATCAATCTTTAAATTAGAACGTGCTTTTACTAAACAAGAAATTATTGAATATTACGTAAATGAACCATTTTTAGGAAGCAACTCTTATGGTGTAGAACAAGCTGCACAAACATACTTTGGAAAACATGCCAGTGAATTAAACTTAGCGGAAGCTTCTTTAATAGCAGGTCTATTCCAAGCACCAGGAGCATATGACCCTTATTCAGATCCAGAAGCAGCTTATGAAAGAAGATCAACAGTTTTATCATTAATGGTAAGACACGGATATATAACTGAAGAAGAAAAAGAAATAGTAGAACAAACACAAATTGAAGACTTACTAGCAGGAAATGCTTCATCTGGCAGTCCTTATCAAGGATATATAGATTTAGTAGTAGAAGAAATAATAGAAAAAACTGGAATGGATCCAGCCTATGTACCAATGCAAATATATACAAATATGGATAGAGATAAACAAGATGGAATAAATGATGTATTTAAAGGAAAAACATTCACATGGTATAATAGCACAATTCAAGGTAGTGCTGTTGCTATAGATACAAATACCGGAAAAATACTAGCTGTAGGTGCAGGACGCAATCGTACTGGTGAAAGAACATTTAATTATGCAACAGATATAAAAAGACAAATTGGATCAACCGCAAAACCATTATTTGCTTATGGACCAGCAATAGAATATGAAAATTGGTCTACAGCCCATATAATTAGAGATGAAAAATGGAGCTATAGTGGAAGTTCTTCCACAATAGTAAACTATGACTATAGATATCTTGGCAATATTTCTCTAAGATATGCTCTATCAGATTCAAGAAATGTTCCAGCAGTTAAAACATTTCAATCTGTAGATAATGATAAAATAAAAGAATTTGTAACAAATCTAGGTATAGAACCTGAAGTAGATTCAAACGGATACATACATGAAGCACATGCACTAGGAGCATTTACTGGAGCCTCACCTCTTCAAATCTCCGCAGCATACGCAGCATTTAGTAATGGTGGAACTTACTATGAACCATATTCTGTAAATAAAATTATATTAAGAAATTCAGATGAAACAATAGAATTTACATCTGAAGGTGAAAAAGCTATGAGTGACTCTACAGCTTATATGATTACAGATGTTTTAAAAGATGCTGTAGCAATAAATGGACTTTCAGGAATCACTAGTGACCAATATGCCTTAAAAACAGGAACAACTAATTATGACGAAGATGCAATAAGAGAGTATGGCTATTCATCTGATGCTGCACCAGATGGTTGGGTCGCAGGATACACACCATCAATAAGTTTAGCAGTATGGACAGGATATACCGAAAACAAAAAAGGCGTTTATTTAACAATGAATCAAATGTTTAATCAAAAAAATAATTTATTTAGAGCTTGTGCTGAAGCAGTATTTAATGATACTGGAGAAAAATGGACTAAACCATCTAGCGTAGTAAGAATAAAAGTCGAAAAAGGTACAGAAAAATTACCTAGTAGTACAACACCAAGTAGTATGATAATAACTGAATTATTTAAACGAGGGCATGAACCAGAAGAAACATCATTAACATATGATAAATTATCAAATCCATCTGGCCTTACACTTACATATAGTAATGGAAAAGTAAAACTATCTTGGAATCATGCAACCAAACCAGATACTCAAGAAAGCAGCTATGGAGCTTTTGGATATTACGTATATCTAAATGGACAATCTTTAGGATTTACAACCAATAACTACTATACCTACTCCGGATCTAATCCATACGGAACATATACAGTAAGAACATCCTATAAAAATGTTACAACTAATATGAGCTCAGGTATAAGTAAAACACTATCCAAAGAGATAAAAATAGAAAGTAATGTTGAAGAAACAGTAAATATCTCTCTCGGAGGAACATTCACTCCACTAGAAAAACCATTTACAGTATATGAAAATGGTACTGACGTAACATCAAGTGCTGAAGTATCTTACACAATATATGATTCTGAAGGAAATGTTGCAGAAATTAATAATAGTCAAATAGGAACCTATACAATTGTATATACTGTAAGTTATTCTGGAGAGACAAGCGAAGCACGGGCAACCATTAATGTAGGATAAAGTAAAAACTTTATCCTTTTTTTATTACTTGAAATTATATATCTATTTATTATATAATATTACTAGT
>CALVPC010000058.1 GCA_944350405.1 uncultured Bacilli bacterium | reverse complement strand
TGGATCTTGAAAGAGAAAGAGGTATTACAATAAAACTTAATGCCGTATCATTAAAATACGATTACAAAGGAGAAGAATATTTATTTAATTTAATAGATACTCCAGGCCACGTCGATTTTACCTATGAAGTATCAAGATCACTAGCAGCATGTGAAGGAGCAATCCTAGTAGTAGATGCAACCCAAGGAATAGAAGCACAAACACTAGCTAATTTATATTTAGCATTAGACAATGATTTAGAAATAATACCTATCATTAATAAAATAGATCTTCCTAATGCCGAACCAGAAAGAGTTATTAAAGAAATAGTAGATACTTTAGGGTTTAATGAAGAAGACATAATTTGTTGTTCTGCTAAGGAAGGAATAGGAATAAAAGAATTACTAGACAAAGTAGTAGAAAAAATACCTTGTCCTAAAAACAAATACGAAGATAATACCTTAAGAGCCTTAATATTTGATTCATTTTTTGATCCATATAAAGGAGTAGTCTTATCAGTTAGAATTGTAAGTGGTAGTCTAAAAATTGGAGATAAAATAAAAATGATGAAAACAGGGGCAACATACGAAGTAATTTCATTAGGAATTAATACTCCAAAAGAAATAGCCAAAAAAGAATTAACTACCGGAGAAGTAGGATTTATAACAGCTTCTATAAAATCAATTAGAGATGTAAGAGTCGGAGACACTATTACCAGTTATAATAATCCATGTAAAGAAGCCCTAGAAGGTTATAAAGAAATAAAACCCTTCGTTTATTGTGGAATCTACCCAATAGATTCTAAAAAATATGAAGATCTAAAAGAAGCACTAGAAAAATTAAAATTAAACGATGCATCATTAGAATATACTCCGGAAGTATCAAAAGCTTTAGGATTTGGATTTAGATGTGGTTTTTTAGGATTATTACATATGGATATTACTAAAGAAAGAATTGAACGAGAATTTAAAATAGATTTAATAGCAACCTCTCCATCGGTTATTTATGAAGTAATAAAAACAAATGGAGAAAAAATAGAAATAGATTCTCCATCAAAAATGCCAGAAAAAGTAAATATAAAAGAAATAACAGAACCATTTATAAAAGCTTCTATATTTGCACCAGCAAATTATATAGGGTCTATTATGGAATTATGTCAAAGCAAAAGAGGAACATATATTGGTATTGAATATATAGATAAAACAAGAGTAAACATTACCTATGAATTACCATTATCAGAAATTGTATATGACTTTTTTAATAAACTTAAAAGTGCTACTAAAGGTTATGCTTCATTTGATTATGAAGTAATTGGGAATAAACCAAGTAATCTAGTAAAAATGGACATTTTATTAAATGGTGAAGTAGTAGATGCCTTAAGTATAATAGTTCACAAAGATTTTGCTTATCAAAGAGGAAAAGCTATAACTGAAAACTTAAAAAAAATAATACCTAGACAAATGTTTGAAGTACCAATACAAGCTGCAATAGGAAATAAAGTAATAGCAAGAGAAACAGTAAAAGCAATGAGAAAAGATGTCCTAGCAAAATGTTATGGTGGAGATGTATCTCGTAAAAGAAAACTATTAGAAAAACAAAAAGAAGGTAAAAAGAAAATGAAAACAATTGGAACAGTAGAATTACCAAGTGATGCCTTCTTATCAATATTAAAAGTAGACGATGATTAAAACAAATAATAATACCAAAAACACACCACCAAAATCATGCTCTATTAATATTCCTTTTTGTAAAAACATTTGTAGTTATTGTGATTTTTGTAAAATATATTATAACGAAAATTATATTAATAGTTATTTAGAAGCTTTAAAAAATGAAATTATAACTACTTATAAAAAAGAAACACTAAAAACTATTTATATAGGTGGAGGCACTCCCTCATCACTAAAAAAAGATGAATTAGAAAAATTATTTAAAATTACCAATATTTTAAAAACAGAAAAAAACTATGAATTTACTTTTGAATGTAATATAGAGAATATTACAAAAGATTTACTTATCGTATTAAAAGAAAATAAAGTAAATAGACTATCTATTGGAATAGAATCTTTTAACAAACATGTTTTAAAAATATTAGGAAGAAAATATGATCCATTAGTAAAAAATAAAATAAAGTTAGCCAAAAAATATTTTGATAATATAAATATAGATATTATATATGGAGTAAATGGAGAAACTTTAACTGATTTAAAAAATGATATAAAAAAATTTATCGAATTAGATATACCTCATATATCGTTATACTCATTAATATTAGAAAACAATACTTTATTAAAAATACAAAATTATAAAGAAATAGATGAAGACTTAAATAGAAAAATGTATGACTATTTATGTGAAACTTTAAAAAAACATGGCTATATCCATTATGAAATAAGTAATTTTGCCAAACAAAATTATACATCAAAACATAATCTAACATATTGGAACAATGAAAAATATTATGGCTTTGGCCTTGGTGCTAGTGGTTATATTAATAATATTAGATATACTAATACTAGGAATATTAAAAAATATCTAAATAATAATTATATATATATAAAAGAAGTAATAGATAAACAAATAGATATGGAAAATTTCATGATTTTAGGTCTTAGAAAACTAGAAGGAGTATCAAATAAATGCTTTTATAATAAATACAAAAAAAACATAAATGAAGTTTTTGACACGCACAAATTAGGTTTTAAAAAAGGGAATTATTATATAAAAGAAAATGATTTATATATTTCAAATCAAATATTATGTGATTTCATAAATATCAATAGTTAGAAGGTGTATGATATAAAAGACAAGTTAGAAAAATTAAAACAAGTTTATCTAAAAAAAGAATATGATGATCCAAATACAATATATATATTAATCAAAATAGTAGATAACTATGCTATATTTAGAACACTTGATACAATCACATTAAAAGAAGAAATAATAGCCTTACCAGAAATATTTTTAAAAACCGAATTTTATACAGCCTATGAATATATTAAAAATGCTGAATTTATCGGAAAAACTGGTTTTTACAAAAATATGTCTGGCCTTGAAAAATATATTTATTTAAATTATATATTATATTATAAAGATGATTTCTATGAATTAATATATGATACATTTGATAAAAAAATAAAAATAATGCCGTCAATATATGCCATAGAAGATTTTATTGAAAAGGAAACACCACAAACTAATGATATTGTTATAACTAGAATAAAAATATAAATACTAAAAGAGGAGTTAGTCCTCTTTTTTCTTATTAATACCAAACATAGCGCCAATACTAGAACTAATAATTAAAATCAAATAATATATAAGACTAGATATAGAAATATTACTATCAAACGCTAAATATGAAATTACAAACATTAATAAAACCGAAATAACCCCAAATTTAATACCTTCTAAATATCCTTTCTTTTTAGAAGATTTACCAAGTAAAAACGAAGAAATAAAAATACTAATAGCAACAAAAATAATTAGAAAAGTTTTATATGCTCCTTGGCTAAGTAAATCAAAATAATTAAAAATATTTATAAAAAAAGCACTGCCTAGTATTAAAGCAAATAATATACCTATATTTTTTAAGAATTTTAAAATTGTATCCAATATAATCACCTACTAATTAATATGCAAAGCTAAAAAATAATAGTAATAAGAATTGACTTTTTTCTTCAAATTTAATAAAATTATTATAGGACAGTAGGGTGAGAATATGAGAAAAAATAATAATAAGGGCCAAGCCTTAGTAGAATATGTTTTAATTATTGCATTAATAAGCGTTATTGCTATCTCACTTGTGACTCTTCTTGGTGGCTATTTAAAAGACGCAATAACTAAATCTTCATGCGAATTAATTGGAGAAGAATATGTCGAGGGAGAAAAAGCAGGAGAAGGACATTGTGTTAAACCAGAAAATTAAAAATAAAGGCCAAGCCTTAGTAGAATTTGTCATAATTTTGCCCATAATTATGATTATAATATTTGTTATTATAGATTTTTCTAACGTTTTTTATCAAAAAAATAATTTAGAATCAATTATGAATTCTGTAGTAACATATAAAGAAAATGGAAAATCAAATGAATATATTAAAAATCAAATAAAAGACGATGTAAAAATAACCTATGAAATAAATGATGAAAATTTAACTATTAATATTTCTAAAGATATAAAACTTATTACACCATTTTCTTCCATGTTTTTTGAAAGTCCATATACTATAAGTACTGAAAGGATAATTTTATATGAATAATAAAGGACAATCTCTAGTGTTTTTTGTAGCACTTATTCCTCTATTATTTATAATATTTGCTTTTATTTTTGATACTTCATTAATAATAAGAGAAAATAATAGATTGGAAAGTATCACAACATCTGCAATAAATTATTTAGCAAAAGAAAATAAACCATACCAAGAAGTAGAAAACATAATAAAAGAAAATGATAAAGAAATTAATATATTAATAATAAATAATGAAGAAATATCATTACAAAAGAATGTAGATTCAACATTTGGCAAAATAATAGGATTTAAAAATTATGAAATAAAAACTGATATGACATTTACAATAGAAAATGAAAAACTAATAATAACAGAAAAGAGGAAGTAAAAATGAAAGGAATAAAAGGGAAAATAATTACTATAACCTCAACTAAAGGAGGAGTAGGGAAAACTATAACTACTCTTAATTTAGCAGGTATATATAGTAATTTAAATTACAAAGTATTAGTAATAGATTTAGACTTATATAGTGGTGCTGTAGCAACTCATTTAAATAGCAATAATGATAAAACAATTTTCAACTTAGCAGAGGATTTAGCAAATAACAGATACGAAAAAGTTGAAGATTACATATTTAATTATGATGACAAAATAAGTATTATTGCCGCACCTAAAGATCCTAGAATGGCTAATAAAATTGATATAAAATACATCCCGCTTATTTTAAATAATGTCGTATATAAATATGATGTAATTTTAATTGATACTTCTCATATTTTAAATGAAATTAATATCACAGCTATAGATAATAGTGATATGATATTGTATATTTTTACCAACGATACTTTTGATTTAAAAAACACTAGATCATTTATATCAATTATGAATGATGCTGAAAATAAAAATTATTATACCCTTCTAAATGAATCAGTACATCCTGATAAAAAGTATTACTCATTATATGAAATAAGAAGTCTTATTAAAAATAATATTGATTTTAACTTGCCAAGTACTATGTACATTAAAAATATTGATAAATATATTTTAGAAGGAAAAGTACTAATACAAAATAAAAATTTAACTATAAATAAAATGGCCTATGAAAAATTAACAAATATGGCTAATACTTTAATCGGAAAGGGGGATAAAAATGACTAAAACACTTTCCGAAGTTTTTGAACTTCATGAAAAACCAGTCTCTATTAAAAAAATAGAAACAGATGACTATGGAATATTTAAAGATAAAGCCCTTTTGGATAGCTTAAGAAATAGAATTATTCAAAATATAATTGATAATGGTGTACCAGATAGCGAATATTTAAACGAATATATAAATAGTGAAATAGATAATAGTCTTGAAGGATATGATTTATCAAACTTAGAAAGAAATCACATATTTAATTTAATAGAAAATGAAATAAATGGATACGGACCAATAACAGAACTATTAGATGATGAAAACATAACTGAAATAATGGTTAATGCTCCAAATCAAATATATATAGAAATAGATGGAAAAGTAGTAAAAGATGACTCAATATCATTTATAAATGATGACCATATTATTAGAACTATTCAAAGAATGATTCAGCCACTAGGAAGGACCATTGATATAGCTCATCCAATGGTAGATTCAAGGTTAAAAGATGGATCAAGAATTAATGCTGTAATACCGCCACTTTCTTTAAATGGTCCCGTATTAACTATTAGAAAATTTAAGAAAAACTTAAATACAATGGATGACCTACTAAGAATGGGTACTCTTACTAGTTACATGGCAAGATTTTTAGACGCTGCAGTAAAAGCAAAATTAAACATAATAATTTGTGGAGGAACTGGTTCAGGTAAAACTACAGTATTAAATGTACTATCTTCACTAATAGAAAATGATGAACGTATTATTACAATTGAAGATGCCGCAGAATTAAAGCTTATGCAAGATCATGTTATAACTTTAGAAACTAGAAATACCAACTATGATAACGAAGGAGAAGTAACCGTTCGCGATTTAGTAATAAATTCTCTGCGTATGAGACCAGATCGTATTATAGTCGGAGAAGTCCGTGGGAAAGAAGCATTTGATATGCTTCAAGCAATGAATACAGGCCATGATGGTAGTTTATCTACCTTACATGCTAATGGGCCAAAAGATGCTTTAAATAGGCTTGAAACTATGGTATTAATGAGTGGTATTCAAATACCAGTTAATGCTATTAGAGAATACATTGAAAAAGCTATCGATTTAGTAGTATCCATCGAAAGACTGCAAGATGGAAAAAGAAAAATAGTTTCAATTTGTGAAGTCGCAGGACTTAAGAATAATGAAATTGAACTAAAAGAAATATTCGCCTTTAAAGAAAAAGGATTAACTCAAACTGGAGAAGTAAATGGTTCGTATATAATGTATAAATATACACCAAGAGTTTATAAAAAAATAAAATCAAAAGGTATAGATAGCATAGATGATATTTTTAATAATATAAATTAAAAAAAGCAGGTGAGAAAAT
>CALVPC010000057.1 GCA_944350405.1 uncultured Bacilli bacterium | reverse complement strand
TTGAATCACTATAGATTCCAAATCTTACTCCGCTTATTTTTTCTTTAGTATAGCTATCTGTTTTATTTATTTTTACTGTTCCTTTTCCTTTTGGTACATTTTCTATATCTATAGTTGTTTCGTTTTTATTTACGTTTACTCTTTTACAAACTCCGACTTCATCACTTTCATAATCAGATGAAATACTTATTTCTTTTATATAATAATTTTTACTTCCATTTAGTGGATAATACAAGTTATTCCATTCTACTTCTCCGTTTGCGTTTGTTGTTTTTTCTTCTAAAGGATTCCCTAGATAATCTGTTGCTTTGGTTTTACAATTTGAATCACTATAGATTCCAAATCTTACTCCGCTTATTTTTTCTTTAGTATAGCTATCTGTTTTATTTATTTTTACTTGCCCTTTACCAATTTGTTCTAATGTATAATTTAGCCTTAAAGATTTTAATGTTGGTTCTGCTGTTATATAATATATTGTCTCTTGATATATATCATCATAATTAGATTTATAGATAGTTCCTGTATTATATATTGATCTAGATAGTGTAATTGCTCCACTTGTAGGACTTCCATCACTATCAGTCATAGTAATCGTATTACCTGATATTGATAAATTAACTGTACCACTATTAGTTACTATCCAATCTTTTTCAGCCAAAACTTTTGCTGTATCAGTTGTACTGCCTGACCATCTATGACTTGATTCGTTATATTTTAGTGTTACTGTTTTTGGATTAAAATTAGGAGTTTTTCCTTCACTTACAACTTTATTTCTTATTTCTACAAAATAATTAGCAATTTTATTTATTCCCGAACTAGAACCTGTTGCAAAAAAACTTTTTATGTTGCTTGCTGTATACGTTTCCCACGGAATTCCTCCATCACGATAATCTTTATTAATCATATGAATTAGCATTTGTGTTGCTATTCTTTCTTCTTGCCCACTACAAGATACTTTAGCTGCCCATGTATTATTTCCACCTGCATCAACATTCGAATTTGAATTATATCCATATGCTAAAGTTCTCGATAACGCTTCATAAGCTCCGGTTTTGCTTGTTACTATATAAGTCGCATTAGGCAAAGGATCATTAGGATCTGCACCATATGGCCAAAGTGGTCTTCCAAGTTCTGAACAATATACTAATCTGCCATCTGTAGTATACATTAAATGAACTTCTGCTGTTGGATCTGTACCAGGAGTTTGATTCATTCTCATAGTATTAAAATAGTTTTGTGTATAAGCATAATTAGTACATGTACTCATACTAACTTTAGCGGCATCAACATTTGTTACTTGGAATATAGCCATTATTCCAAAAAATAAGAATAATATTTTCATATTTTTTATTATCATACTATCACCTACTATATCAAGTATATTAGTTTATTTTTTCTTTGTCAATTATATGGAATAAGCTAAATTTTAATATTTAAAAACCTTTAGTTGATTCTAAAGGTTTTTATCATATATTATTAAAAGTTTCTATGCATGAATGTTGGAATTTCTATTTCTTGGGGATCAAAGTCTCCAGAAGTATCATCATCGTCGTCATCTATGTAATTTATTTCCTTTTTTTCTGGTTGATTAATTTCTTTATATAGAGGTTTTTTATTTTTCTTATCAAATCCTGTCGCTATTACTGTTACAATAACTTCATCTGTTAAGTTTTCATTAATGACTGAACCAAAAATTGTATTAATATCTGTGTTTGCTGCGGCACGTACTACTTCTGCAGCTTGTTCTGCTTCAAATAATGTTAAATTTGCTCCACCAGTTATGTTTATAATAGCATCTGTTGCGCCGTGAATTGATGTTTCAAGAAGTGGTGATGATACAGCTTGTTTGGCAGCTTCAATTGCTCTATCTTCTCCCATACCAATACCAATACCAATAATGGCATTACCTGATTTTTCCATTACTGCACGAATATCAGCAAAGTCTAGATTGACTAAACCAACTACAGCAATAAGATCTGATATAGATTGTACACCACGAAGTAATACATTATCTACTTCTTTAAATGCATCAAGCATTGATGTTGATTTATCTATTATTTCTCTTAATCTATCATTTGGTATGACAATTAAAGTATCTACATGCTCTTTTAGCTCTTCAATACCTGCTATAGCATTATCCATTCTTCTTTTTCCTTCAAAAGAAAATGGTCTTGTTACTATTCCTACCGTAAGCGCTCCAAGGCTTTGAGCTATTTCAGCTATTATTGGTGCTGCTCCTGTTCCAGTTCCACCACCCATACCACAAGTAATGAATACCATATCTGAGCCTTTTAAGCATTCTTCAATTTCTTTTTTAGCTTTTACTGCAGCTTCTTTTCCTTTTTCAGGGTTTCCACCAGCGCCAAGAGTTCCAAGTTGAATTTTCTTTTCAGCTTTGGATGCATTTAATACTTGAGCATCTGTATTGACTGCTATGAAATCTACTCCACGCACTCCAGCATCAATCATTCTATTGATGGCGTTACCGCCACCTCCACCAACTCCGACAACTTTTATTTTAGCAAGTTGGTCCATCATCGCTAAATCAAACATAACTTCATCTCCTTATTCAAATATTCTTCCAAATATTTTACCTAGTACACTGCCTGTCCCCATTCTTTTTCTAGCTTTGAGCATTTCTTCGACCTTTTCTTCTGTCATCATTGTATATTCTTTTTCCCTTAAATTCAACTTTTCTATAAAATATTTAATAGCTCCATAAGAAGTAGAATATTTACTATCTCTTATTCCTATTATATTAATAGTTAAGATTTGGCCTTGTCTGCCATATGCATCTTCTATTAAGGCATTAAATCCTAGCATTGAGTCTATTGCTCCTGTTACCATTATATAACTTATTTCGCGATTTGTTAAGTTATTTATTTCATTTTTGATATTTTTTAGTACTTCTAATAATTTAAATTCAATAATTTCAGATAATACATACTGATTTATTGTTATTTTTTGATCCAATCTATTTGTTATTTCATAGTTTTCATCACTATCTGAATATTTTCTATTTGCTACCCCATATTTTTCTTTTATTTCTTTAGATTGTTTATCATCAGTTTTAAAATTAAAGCTTATAGCTTCATCAATACTATTTCCTCCTTGGGATATAATTTTCTCTTTTATTAATATTCCTTTATTAAATATTGAGATAACACTTTTTTCTTTTCCAATATTAGCAAGGGCAATAATTTCTTTATCATACTCACTATTTTTTATAGCATAATAATCTGCAATAGAAGATATTACAATATCTACCACTTCTATACCTAAATTTTCTAGTATTCCTACAACTGAATATACATTTTTTTTAGGTACTGATACTACGACTTGTTTAGAAGATAATTTTTCTCCAACAAGTCCAAGAGGGTTTTTAACTTTTTTTTCATTATTTATTTTGTATTCGATAGGCATAATACTTACTACTTCCATATCTTTTTCTACATGACCTTTTAAAGATTTTTGCAAGCAATTAAATATAGTTTCACCATCTATTATATTATTTTCAGTATTCACTGATACTTCTCCCATAGTAATATTAATATCAATATTATTAGAAGGAACTACTGCTATTATTTGTTCTACTTTAGTGCCTAATTTACTTTCTAAAATTTTTATTGTTTTTTTTATTGAATTTGTGATTAAATTAGCATCTACAATCAAACCTTTTTTTACTCCTTTAGTAGGAGTTTCTGCGGTTGCAAGAACGTTTATTTTGTCATTATATTCTTCAATAGTAATTGCCTTTATTTCATCTGTTCCTATGTCAATACTTGTATAAATCTTCCTCATAAGCATCCCTCTTATATCATAATAAGATTATACAATATTTGAGATAACCATGCAAGTGGTTATTTTGGGGTAAAAAAACAATAGTTACTAAATAACTATTGCTATTAGATTATTAGATCCTTTATTCACAACCTTTGACATGGTTTGTTGGAACTTATATCTTACATTTTCTGGCATCATTGCTATTTTAGATTGAATTCCTTCTTGTACTATTTGATCTAAACTTCTTCCAAATATTTCACTTGACCAAATACTTTTAGGATCGTCTTTGCTATCTTTTAATAAGTGTTCAATCAATTCTTTACTTTGAGATTCAGTTCCTATGATTGGTTCAAAACTAGATTCTACATCTACTCTTATCATATGTATTGATGGAGCAGTTGCTTTTAATTTTATTCCATATCTAGTTCCTTGTTTAGTTACTTCAGGTTTATCTAACTTCATGTCATTTATCGTTGGACTTGCTACGCCATATCCCGTTGTTTTTACCATTTTAAGGGCTGTTTTAAATTGTTCATATTCGGCTTTTGATTCTTTATATTCTTGGAACATTGATAATAAATTGGCTTTATTGGAGATATCAATATCTATCATTTCATTTAAAACTTGTTCAAATAATTCTTCTGGAGCCTCTAAGGTTATAGTAATTATTCCTGTTTTTGGATCTACTTCAGACATATAAGAATTTTTAATGTATTCACAGTCTTCAAAGTGAGATGTTATTTTATCAACATCTCGTAATTTATCTACTTCTACTACACTTTCTTTTATTTTTTCAATATAAGCTTTTTTAACGTAATGATTTGGTTTTAAAATTCCTATCCATTCAGGAATATCTATTTTTACTTCAATAACTGGGAATTCATACAATGCTTCTCGTAATATATTAGTTATTTCTACTTCATTCATATTTATAACATCCATTGGAAGTACTGGTACTTGATATTTTTCTTTTAAATCTCTTGTTAAGCTTTCTGTTTCAGGACTATTTGGTTTAGTAGTATTTAGTACTACTATAAATGGTTTATTTATACTTTGAAGTTCGTTTACTACTTTTTCTTCGGCTTCTATATAATCATTTCTTGAAAAGTCTCCTATTGAACCATCAGTAGTTACAATTATTCCAATAGTAGAATGATCTTTAATAACTTTTTCAGTTCCTATTTCTGCAGCTTCTACAAAAGGAATTTCTTCTGTGTACCATGGTGTTTTAACCATTCTAGGTCCGTTTTCATCTTCATAACCTTTGGCTTCATCGATGACATATCCAACACAGTCAACTAATCTAATGTTACAAGTCATGTCATCTATTTTTATTTTAGCTACATTATTTGGAACAAATTTTGGTTCTATAGTCATTATAGTTTTTCCACCACTTGATTGAGGAATTTCATCTAAAGTTCTTTTTCTTTCATACTCATCTTCTATATTAGGCACTACAAGTGATTCTACAACTTTTTTGATAAATGTAGATTTTCCTGTTCTTACGGCGCCTACTACTCCTAAATATATATCTCCACCTGTACGATAAGCTATATTTTTTATTATTTCTTGTTTATCCATAGCATCACTCTCTTTCTATTTAACTTTATGATAAGTTTTTTAATATATACAAAAAAGATACTATTTTTTTTATAGTATCTTAGATATTTTTTCTTTTAAATTTTCATCTTTTATTAAAGACATAATTTTCTTTTCTTTTTTATATAGGTTTAATTTTTCTTCATAACTTTTTAATTCTTCTTCTATTTTTTTGATTCTTTTATGAATAGCATTTCTCGATATTTTTTCATTTTCTGATATTTCTTGTAAAGATAAGTTGTCAAAATAGTAATATTTAAATATTTTTTTATCTTTTTCTGATAAAAGTGTTTCATAATAGTCAAAAAGAATTGTTAGATATACTTTATCATTCATTTTATCATATCCTTAAATAAACCATAGATATATTTTTCGATATCAAACACTTGAAGATCTTCTTTGGATTCTCCTAAACCAACATATTTTACTGGAATATTTACTTCTTCTTTTATAGCTAAAACTATACCTCCTTTAGCTGTACCATCTAATTTTGTTAATATTATTCCGGTTATATTTGTAACTTCTTTAAATGTCTTAGCTTGACTTATACCATTTTGCCCAGTAGTTGCATCTATTACTAAAAGTGTTTCATGAGGCGCATCTTCAATAAAATTACTTATTACTTTATTAATTTTTTCTAATTCTTTCATTAGATTTACTTTATTTTGAAGACGTCCAGCAGTATCAATAAGTACAATATCAAAATTTTCTTCTTTAGCTTTTTTTAGACCATTGTATACTACTGAGGCTGGATCTTTTAAGGTATCGTCTCCAACAAAATCTGATCCTGTTTTCTCTGCCCATTCTTTAAGCTGTTTTACTGCTCCGGCACGGAAAGTATCTGCTCCTACCATAAGAACTTTTTTGCCTTTTTCTATTTCTTTTGCTGCTATTTTAGCAATTGAAGTTGTTTTGCCCACTCCATTTACTCCAACAAAAAGGATTACTGTTGGACCTTCTTTGGCATAATTTATCTTATTTACTATTATATCTTCATTTACATATATTATAAAAAGTTCATCAACTATTATTTCCTTTAACATTTTAGGATCATCTATTTTTTCTTCTTTTACTCTGTCACGTAATTTGTCCATAAATTTCATTACAGTATTAATACCTAAATCTGCCATAATTAATATTTCTTCTAATTCATTAAAAAATTCTTCTGTTATTTTATTATATTTACTAGTAATATTTATTAATTTAGATACAAAATTATCTCTAGACTTTGTTAGTCCTTTATCATATATTTTTAAATCTTCTTTTTCTTCTTTTTTAGTAAAATTTTTTTTAAATCTGCTAAATATTCCCATATTAATCACCTAGTAAAATTATAACAAAAAAAATACGGTATTAAAACGTATTTTTATTATATTTTTTCTAATATTTCTAAAAACTT
>CALVPC010000056.1 GCA_944350405.1 uncultured Bacilli bacterium | reverse complement strand
CCAATTTGTTCACTTTTATCTTTTCTTTTTTTTCTAAGTAAATCCCCTTCTTGTTTTAGTTTTCTAACTTCCTCATCATAAGAATACACAGTATCTACTAAAGGAAGTTTTTCATCTTGAAACTTCTTCTTAATATTTTCTTTTACTAAATCCCTATTTTCTCTTATTAATTTAATATCTATCATTTCTATCTCTCCTTTATTTCTTATCGATATTTTGAAGTTCAAATTTATATTTTTGTTTTACTTTAGGGTACTTTTTGGTGTCAACCTCACTTAAAAACATTTCTTTTGGTCTAGCATATAATTTAGAGTCTTCATATAATGCTCTATAAATTACTAATTCTTCTCCAGTTTCCGAGTGAAGTGCTACGTCTTCTACTATATAATAATTTCCTTTAAAGTGTTTATATATTCCTTTTATTTTTAATATATTCATTTTTTACCTCCTTTAAAGCAAAAAAGAATGGTAAGGAGTCTAAAAGACGGTACCATCCTTTGTTTAACTTTACTTATAACGGCACTTACCGGGAATTATTAATTCCTCTCCAGAGTAGATTCATAAAATGTTTATATTAGTTTGCACCAACCACTAATTCTCTTTAATAAACTTATTTTATTACTGATCTCTTTCAACAAATTACATGTTTATTTTAACAAATTATATTTTATTTGTAAACTATTTTATTGATCTTGTTTTGGCTTTATTATATTTTTCAATATATTTTACTGCTTTGTGACGTTTATCATTTAAATATTCTATTTCATTTTGTAAATATTCTTCAAATGCACTTGCTTCTTTATCATTTATTCTATCAAAATAGAATTTATCTATACATTCATTTACTAATATGTCTGCAGATCTTCTAAGTGGTGAGGTCGGCTGACAATAATATGCATATTGTAATCCTTCATGACTTTTATTATTTATAGAATATACTGCAGATAAATTGATTTTTTCAATATCTTTTATAATTTTTGTATATTCTTTTTTATCACTATTTGGTAACTCTTCTATATTGATACCGCAATTATTTAAGTTAGCGTGTTGAACGTAATGTCTATATGGAAGTGGTATTCCTCTAGTTGCACAATATTCGGCTAGTTTATTTCCTAAAAATGTCATATAGATTTCTATTTTCTTTTCTGATGTTGTCTTGTTTTTTAAATAACTACTTTCAACAATATGTTTTTTTGATATTATATTATCTATTTCTGATAAGTTTTCCATTGTTTCTAAAATTTGTTTGCTATTTGGCTTTTTTATTAATTTATTTGCTTCTTCGTAACTATAATTTTTACTAACAATTATTTTCTTTTTTGTTATGTAGAAGTCTTCTATTATGCCTGAAGCAGTAATTAAAAAATTATATTCTCTAGCTAGTCGATATTTTCCTTCATCTAATGATAAATAATTTATTACTATTTCGTCAGGAAATAATCCAATTATTTTATCTGGTAAATATAAGGTTTCATTCCTTCTTTTTGCTTCTTTTAAGAGAATAGAGTCATTATTTTCACAAAAAGTATTAGGATCTGCAATAAATATTTTTAGATGATATAAACCATCTTCTAATTTTTTTATAGAAATGCCGTCATCTCTATCGTATGTACTCTCATCATCAATAGTTATAATAAAATCATTATCACTATCATCTATTGGCACAAATTCTTGTTTATATCCTTTAATATGCCCTTCACGAATAATTTCAGGATTAAAAATAAAACTTACACCATACATATTATTCAACTCAGTAATATCATCTTCATAACATGGATTATCTAGTTTTTTAATTAGATGCTTATACCAATATATTGACTTACGCTTTTCCTTACCATTTTTATTTTTTGTTTTGTCATACTTTATAATATTTTCAATACATCTTTCTATTATTTCACGATCTTTTTTTATTTTTTCTTCTTTTAAAATACTTTCTAATACTTCATCATAATAAAGTAAATTATAGATATTATTATTTTTAGCATAATCGTCTATAGCCTTTAAATATTCTTCAACAATCAAAAATAATATGTTTTCTCTATTTATATTAAAAGCATTTATTAAATAAGCATTTTTATCTATTAGTTTTTTTGAAAAATTAATGTTTTTCACTTTAAATATAATATATTTTACGATATTATAATTAGCTAAAATAGCTGGTGATTTAACATTATAGGTTATATTTATTTCTAAATTTTCTAATCTATTAGCTAAATCTTTTAAAAATACTATTTTTTTATCACTTGTTCTTTCTTTTTTATTTACTTTTTTTATTAAAGAGATAGCTTTTTCTTTTTGCAGTGTCATTATATTACATTTATCTATTAAATTAGTATTTTCTTCTACTGAAAGTTCTTCAAGGAATCCAATTATTTTATAAGCTAAACTTCTATATTTTATATCAAATCCATTTAATATTAATTCTAAATAATTTAATAATAATTTAAATATGTCCTGATCCTTTTTTATTTTTAAATTCTGTTTTAATTGATCTATGTTTTGAGATGCTAATATTTTTTTCATCTCACTTGCTGTTATTATTTTTTTCATTTATCGTCTGTTTTCTCCGATTAATTCTAGATCAGTTGTTAAATATTTAATTCGTTCAATTATTCTACGGGCTTTTACTTTGTCTTCATTTTTATTTGTTACTGCTAAATGATTTTCTAATTCATTAATATTTAGATTAGATGTAAAAAAGGTTGGAAGGTTTTCGTTCATGCGATATTGAAGCAATGTACCTAAAATTTCATCTCTTCCCCAAGATGTTACATTTTCTGCCCCTATGTCATCAATAAGAAGTAATGGAATGTTTTTAATATATTCATATTTTTCTCCAAAAGTTGCTTCTGTGTTTTCAGATTTTTGAAATGATACTTTTAATGTTCTTAAAAATTCTGGAAAATATACAATAGCACTTTTTACTTCTTTTTTGGCTAATTCATTAAAAAGTGCTGCTATTAAATAAGTTTTACCACTTCCAAAATTTCCGTGTAGATATAAGCCTTTTAAATTTTTATCTGGGTATTTTTTAAAATAATTATCGATATATTTAATTACTTTAAATCTTGATTTATCATCAGTATATATGTCTTTCATTTTGGCATTTTTTAAATTATTAGGCATATCAAATAAATTTAAGTTTTTTTGATAGGCATTATTTTTTAGTTCTCTATTTTTATATTTGCAAGCTTTAAATGTAAATGTGATGTCTTTCCCTTCTTTTTCTGGAAGATTGCAATATCCTTTTAATTCGTTTTTACATTCTATTAATCCTTTACAATTTAGGCAATTTTTTAATTCTTCTTTAGAATTTTCTAATGATGAGGTGTGCTTGTATAATATTTTTTCATCGCAATTTATACTTTCTACTATTTTTTTAAATGTTTCATCTTTCATTTGCTTATAAAAATTATTTTTTAAGTTATCATTTATGTTAACCATTTCCTTAATACTCCTCACTTATACCACCTATATAAAGTATATCATGTAAAATAAAAAATAACATTAAATTAATGTTATTTTAGCTAAAAATTTTTTATTAGTTGTATTGCTTTTATCAATTAAAAAATTTATTTGATATATTTCTTTTGAGTTTGCTTTTTGAACACCATTATATAAATTATTAGTGTCTTTTAAACTTCCTTCTTTTAAAACTATATTATTTTTTAATACTTGGTATTTGACATTATCATAATCAATACAATTTATATTATTTTCTTCGCTTAATATTTCAAAAGAAAAATCTTTTTCAATATTTGTATTATTTTTAACTTCTAAAATATAAGATGATGTTTGTTTACTATTTTGTGATATTATTTTCTCATCCAGTTTAGTTAATTCAAGATTTGTAGAAAGCTGTTTTATGATATTTTCATTCATTTCATAACTTTCTTTTACTTCATTTCTTAAAAATGATCCTACTAATAATATGGTAATTACAAGTAGTATTCTCATTATTCTATATATTATTTCTTTTTTCATGTTATCACCTTTTTGGTTGTTTATAATAACATGTTTTTTGATTTTAGTAAAGATTTATGTTTTTGGTATTTTGTGGTATACTTTAAAAGAGGTGTTAAGGTATGAAATTTATTAGTATTATCAGTTGTAAATTATCTACTTTTTTTCTTTCTCTTGTTGGACGAGGAAGTTCTCTTCCTGGCACTATAGCAAATATTTTAGATAAAAATATTTTAAAAAAGCTTGAACTACCTAAAAGGATTATTGTAGTAACAGGATCTAGTGGAAAGGGGTCTACTACAAAGATAATTGCACATGTTCTTAGAGAGTCTGGATTTAAAGTGTGTCATAATGAAAAAGGTGGTAATCAAAAACCTGGAATTATTACTACTTTAATAAATGCGTCTACTTTAAGTGGAAAAGCTAAAAGTGAGATTGCAGTTTTAGAAATAGATGAAAGATCTATAAAATATATTCTTCCTATTATTCATCCTACAGATGTTGTTATTACCAATATTACTAGGGATCAACCTCCAAGACAAAAACATATTAATTTTATATTTGAGGAAATTAATAAAGGATTAGATAAAAATATGCATTTATATTTAAATGCAAATGATCCAATTCTTACTAAATTTAATTTAGATGATAAGTTTAATGTCACATATTATTCTCTTGATAAGACTAATAATTCATATAAAGATAATATTTTTAATAGTTTAAATTATCCTAGGTGCCCTAAATGTAATGGTGTATTGGAATATAAATTTTATCATTTTGAAGATTTAGGAGAATATAAATGTACTTTATGTGATTATAAAATGCCTAAGAGTAAATATAAAATAACTAATTTTGATGATTTACATAAGACTATTACTTTAGATAAAAAATATAAGATTAATCTTAATAATGATATGTTATATAATCTATTTAATACTTTAGCAGCATATAGTGTTTTAAGAGAATATGATATTGATAGTAGTTTTATTTGTAATAGTATTAATACATTAAATAAAAATAATAAGGTATTTACAAAATATAAATACCACAATAGAGAGGTATTTGTTCTTAACAATAAGTGTGAAAATGCTACGACTTATAATCAATCTATGTTATATACTTTAAAAGATAATAATATGAAAACAATAGTTATTGGCTGGAAAGAAATTTCTAGAAGATATTTATGGGATGATTTATCTTGGCTTTATGATATTGAATTTGAGTTATTTAATAAGCAAAATATAGATAGAATAATAGTTGCTGGTCCTCAAAGATATGATATTGCAGTTAGATTAAAATATGCTGGTATTGATGAAAATAAAGTTAAAATATATAAGGATTTGTATGAAGCAAGTGATGAGATAAAAGATTCTAATGGTAATCTCTATGCAATTCTTAATTTTGATTATGTTGATGATTTTAATACAGTAATGGGGTGTTTAAAATGAAATTAAATATTTTATGTTTATATTATGATATTATGAATTTATATGGAGAAGCTGGTAATATTAAAGTTTTAGAATATCATCTAAAAGAACTTGGCATTGATTATAATATCGATAAATTATCTAATTTTGATATAATAGATTTTAAGAAATATGATTTAGTCATTATTGGAGAAGGTAGCGAAGAAAGTCGTGATATTTGTCTTAGTCATTTGCTAAAATATAAAGATGATATAAAGAAAGCTATTGATAAAGGAGTATTTTTTCTAGTAACTGGTAATGCTCTTGGAATGTTTGGTAAAAGTTTATATGGAAAAGATGCTTTAAATATATTTGATTTTGATGTTACAAGATCTAAAGAAAGAATATCTCAAGAAATTATTTTAAATAATGATTTTGGTGATGATATATATGGTTTTTTAAATCATGAAGACATTTTTAAGGTTCCTTCTAATACATTATTTGAGAGTGAAGGTATAAAATATAATAATTTTTATGGTACTATGGTACTTGGTCCTATTCTTGCTAGAAATCCAGATTTTTTGAATTATTTTTTAAAAAATCTTATTTTACATAAAAATAAAGATTTTGAATTTAATGAAATAAATTTAAAACTTAATAAAATAGCCTATAATGAATTTATTGAATTTAAAAAGACTAAGAAGTTTAATTCAAACTGGTCTTAGTCTTTTATTACTTTTGCTTTTATTTTTTTTATTTTAGTTTGTATTTTTGGAAAAGCTTTAATTAATCTTCTATATAGAATAGATTTTTCTAATAGAAGATTTTTTATATAATTGTTTATATCTTCTGTTCTATCTTCTAGTGAAATATTTTTAATAGTTTTTTTAAATCCATTTATTATGTTGAATGATAAAATTATATCTATTAAAAAGATAATTGCTAATACTATTGATAAGATATTTAAAGTAGTATCTGGTATTTTATTTAAAATTTCTACTACAAAAGGATTTACTATATAAATGATAAAACATGCTACTATTCCAAATGGTATCATTGTTTCTAAGCAAATTCTTCCATTTATGTTAAATTTTCTATTAGAGTAATCCCACCATCTGGCTTTAAATAACTTTTCCATAAAATAACTTGTAAAGTATTCTAGTATACTACATATTACTATAGCTAAAACAAATAAGCCAATTGGATGATTTTTATAGGGCGTTAATAATAAAATTATTAGAACACATCCTACTCCATATATTGGGCAAATAGGGCCTATTAAAAAGCCTCTATTAGTTAATTTTTTATCGGCAAATAGAGCATATATTACCTCTAAAATCCATCCAGCTAGTGCATAAATCATAAATAGTAAAAAGTAATCTCTTATTTCTAGTATCATTTTAGTTCACCTATTTATAATTATACATCATTTGTAAAATTTTTCAAAAT
>CALVPC010000055.1 GCA_944350405.1 uncultured Bacilli bacterium | reverse complement strand
TTTAATCCTTCTATGTATGCAGTAAAAAGCTCACTATCTTTAGGAAATATTTCAAGCTGTACATCAAAATATCCTTCATTATAACCTATATTACGCATATTTTGTATTTGATTTTGTTTTGAATCTTTATTCACTTTATATTAGTCCTCCTTGGATTATGCTCTAGATACATACTTACCATCTTTAGTTGATATTATTACTTTTTCGCCTTCATTAATAAATAAAGGAACTTTTATTTCATAACCTGTTTCTAAGGTTGCATCTTTCATAGCACTTTGAGTAGTATTACCTTTTACCCCTGGTTCAGTTTTAATTACTTCCATTTCTATTTTATCTGGAAGTGAAAGTCCTAAAACTTCGCCTTCATAAAAAGTAATATCTAATTCTTGATTTTCTTTTAAATATTTTATATCTTCACCGATTGTATCTTTAGATAATTCAATTTGAGAATAATCTTGCATATTCATAAATGTATAATCATCTCCAGAATTATATAAATATTGCATTGGTTTTCTTTCTATTCTAGCAGTTTCACATTTTACTCCAGAGTTAAATGTGTATTCTATTGTAGAGCCTGTTCTTAAATTTTTAAGTTTAGTTCTAACGAATGCTGCTCCTTTTCCAGGTTTTACATGTTGAAATTCTAATATTGTATAAATATTATCATCGACTTTAATCGTCATTCCGTTTTTAAAATCGTTTACATTTATCATAAAATCACCTACTTATTATTTTTCTTCTTTATGCGGAGTATGTTTTTTACATACATTGCAATATTTGTTTAATTCTAAACGTTCTGGGGTATTTTTTACATTTTTATCAGTACGATAGTTTTGTGATTTACATACTGTACAAGTAAGTGTTTTAAATTGTCTATTCCCTACTTTTGCCATTTTAATCCCTCCTCATTTCCATAAGTATTATATCAGATTTTTTATAAAATGCAAAAGTTTTTTTAACTTTTAGTTATTTTTTCACCTTTTTCATTATATAAATCGAAAAAAATCTTTGTTGCTTTACTTACAATAGTTTGATTAGCATAACTTTTATACTCTCCACCACTAGGATTTTGAATGTCTGGAAAGGCTGCGGCTATAGCCATAATTGGATTGTTTGATGGCGCATATCCTACAAAGTTGTTACTTACAGTTTCTGTATCTATTGCTCCATCTCCATCTAAATCTATAAATGATTCACTAGTTCCTGTTTTGCCACTTGGCGATGGAGCACTATTCATATATCCATAGCCTGTTCCTCCGGTCATAACCATTCTAAATCCTTTTTGTACTCTTTTTAAGTATTTTTTATTTACATTTAATTTATTAAGCTCTACTGGTTTTACTTCATACAGAGTTTCTCCATCTTTAAGAACCTGTTTTAAAAAAGATGGTTTATATCTAGTTCCACCATTTGCTATTGTAGATATATATTGAGATAATTGTAATGTTGTATATGTATCATACTGACCAATAGCAAAATTTATTAATAAATCGCCAGCTCTATTAGTCCCTTTATAGCCATCTTCTTCTTTTGGATAATCTATTCCTGTTTTTACTCCAAGTCCAAATCTATAAAACATATTTCGGTATATATCAAAGGCTTTTTCGTTAATTTTTAATTCTTTGCCATAAGCATAATTAAATCCTCCGACTTTCATTGCTATTTTGTATTGATATACATTTGAAGAGTATTTAAGAGCTTCTAAATCATTAATTATTCCAAGAGTTTTCCATGAACATTTTTCTGGTAAGTTATATAATTTTATGCAACTATCTTCCATATATGTTCCTATATCTATTGCTCCAGTTTCGTATCCTACCATGATACTTGCTCCTTTTACTACTGATCCTGGAGTTATTGTTGATAAAATTACTCCTTCTGGAGCATCATATGCTTTATAAGTTCCTTTTTCTTTTATTAATTCTTTCCCTGATATAGACATTATTTCTCCAGTTTGTGGATTGATAATTATAATATAACTACGGTTAAAATATTCAGTATTTGCTTCGTTTTTAGCTTTTATTAGTTCTTCTTCTAACATTTTATCTATTTTTATTTGAAGATCAATATCTATTGCTAGCATAATATCTGTTCCTTTTTGTCCTTCTTTAACTAAAGTTAAACTATTATCATCTTCAACTTTATATACTGCTTTTTCTCCTCTTAAAATTCCTTCATACTCTTTTTCAAGCCCTGAAATACCTACTCTATCATTTAAAGTATACCCTTTTTCTAAATATTCTTCTGCGCTTTCTGCTGGAATTCCTGTTTGTTTGCTAGAAATATTACCTAGTATTGATCTTAATGTGTCTTTATAAGGATAAGTTCTTTCCCATTCTAACTTTGTATTAAATCCTTTTAAATCTTTACTGTTTTCTGAAAAATAAGCATACTCTTTATCTGTTACATTATCTATTTTTATTTCTTTTTCTTCATAGTAATATCCTTTATTCATTAAATAATAGATATATGCGGCTTTTTTATCTTCAGTAGTCATTTTATTTAAGTTTTTGTCTGTTATTCTTTCTATTTTTAATTCATATATGTCATCTTCTGATAATTTTCTATTTTCTAACTTTTGATATTCTTCTTCAGTAATTAATTTATTTGTTTCTTCTTCATTTATTATTATATAAAATTCTTTTTGATTTCTTTCTTTTAAATTTTCATAATCTAGTTTTAATATTTCACTTATTTTATAGGCCATTTCTATTTCTTCTTCTTTTGTCACTGAATCCGGTTTTTTATAATAAATACTTTTTACTGCTTTATTACCTACTAATACTTTACCATTTCTATCTAATATTCTACCTCTTGGTACACTTTCTCCATATACATATGTTTCTTTTTCATTATTTAGTTTCATATTATAATAATTAGCCATAAAGATATTTAAATATAATATTCTTAGAATTATGCATGCAAAAAAAGTTAATGCTGCGAACATAATAATTTTAATCTTGGCATTAATTTTATCTTTTTCTTTAATTGTTTTCTTTTTTCTTTTTGTTTTCATATTATTATTTTGTTACATTTTACGCAAAACTTACATATAATTTTATAGGTGATAAAACTTGAAAAATATAATTAAAAATTATGCTAGAAATATTAGACGTGAAGATATCGTTAACTTTGTTAATAATAATGGTTTTAATGTTAGTGATAAAGAAATTGATGTTATTTATGAGCATATTCAAAAATATCATGATGTTTTCTTTGATGATCCTTTTGGATATGTAAAAGTTTTAAAGGGGAAAATTAGTGATCAAAACTATTATCAAATATTAGTATTATTAGATAGATATAAAAATTTTTTAAAATAGTAAAAAAGAGAGATTATATTTTATTTATCATTTTAATCTCTCTTTTTATTTTTATTTTTTTTAAAAAATATTTATTATTTAAGGATTTATATATTTTTATTAACTTTTTTCTATTATAATCTAAGTAATTTTTAAATACTTGATTTTTTTCTTTTAATAGCTTTGGACCATATTTTAGCTGGAAATTGTTATATTTTTCTTTGCCTGGTATAAATACTATTATGGGATAATATTTGCCTTTTTCATATACGATCTTTTCACTTTCTATTTTAAAGTTTAAGTTCGTTATATTTTTTCTTAAATAATAATAGTTATTGTTTGATGATATTATTATTTTTTTTATTTTTGGTAATAGTTCTTTTTTATTTTTTAGAATATCTACTATAGTTACTCCTCCTAAACCTGATAGAATAATAGTATCTATATTTTCTTCATAACTTTCTAAGCCATCAGCTTGTTTTATTTTTATTTTGTCTTTTAAATTATACTTATTTATATTTTCTTTGGCTTTTTTTAATGGACCTTCATTTATATCTGATGCTACTGCGTGGACATTTTTATTTTTTTGTACGACATATATGTCTAATAGAGCATGATCACATCCTATATCTAAAATAAAAGAGTTATCAGAGACTAAGTCCCCAATAACTTGTAATCTTTTTGATATTTTCATTAGTCTGTTAAGAAATCTTTTAATTTCTTACTTCTTGAAGGATGTCTCATTTTTCTAAGAGCTTTTGCTTCTATTTGTCTTATTCTTTCACGAGTTACTCCAAATATTTGTCCAACTTCTTCTAGGGTTCTACATTGTCCATCTTCTAGGCCAAATCTTAGTCTTAAAACTTTTTCTTCTCTTTCTGTTAAGGTTTCTAGAACAGAACTTAATTCTTCTTTTAAAAGTTCTGCAGTTGCATATTCTTCGGGAGACATGGTTCTTTCATCTGGTACAAAATCTCCTAAATGTGAGTCATCTTCTTCTCCTATTGGAGTTTCTAAAGATACTGGTTCTTGAGATATTTTCATTACTTCTCTAACTTTTTCTTCAGATATTCCTAATTTTTCTGATAATTCTTTATCAGTTGGTTCTCTATTTAATTCTTGAGTTAGTTGACGTTGTACTCGGGCTAATTTATTTATAGTTTCAACCATATGAACTGGTACTCTTATAGTTCTTGCTTGATCTGCTATGGCACGTGTGATAGCTTGTCTAATCCACCAAGTTGCATATGTGGAAAATTTATAACCTTTGCTAGGATTAAATTTTTCTACTGCTTTCATTAATCCAATATTTCCTTCTTGAATTAGATCTAAAAATGCCATACCACGACCTACATATCTTTTAGCTATGGATACTACTAAACGAAGATTTGATTCTGCTAAAATTCTTTTGGCATCTTCATTTCCTTCTTCTACTTGCATAGCATATTCGTATTCTTCTTCACTAGTAAGAAGATTTATTCTACCAATTTCTTTTAAATACATTCTTACAGGATCATTAATCTTTATATCTTTATTAGCTCCATGTTCTGATATTATAATTTCATCATCATCTTCAGCTTCTTCATCTTCTGTTTCTACTTCGCTTGATACTATTTCAATATCGTTTTGAACAAACATATTATATAGTTCATCAAGTGAGTCACTATCTGGATCAAGCCCTTTTAAATGTTCAGCCATTTCTTCAAATGTTACTTTATTACCATTTTTTTTACCTAATTCTAGTAATTCTTTTTTTCTTTCTTCAAAGGATTTGATTTCGTTAATCATTGCTTTCACTCCCTATTTTAACTAATCTAATTTGTTCTAAATATTTGGCTTTTATTGCTGAATCTGATTCTTCGTTCATTAATTTTTTTAACCTATCTATTTCTTGGTTCTTATTGTAATCATGAATAACGGCAATATAATCTTTGAAGGCCTCTAAATTAGACTGTTCTATACTAACATTTTTAAGTATATCTTTTACTAATTGTAAAAGTTCTGGTTTGTCATGCAAACTTGTAATAAAATCTGCTAAAACCAATTTACCATTAATTTTGTAAGTATATATTATTTCATTTGCTAAATATCTAGCATTTTTATAAGGTAAAAAATTAAGATGCTTCTCATAATACTTACAAGCTTCGTAATTGTTCATAATTGTATATAGGATGTCATAAGTTGCTTTTTGATATTTAGTTAATTTGTTTTTTGGTGCTGGTTTTGCATTTAACGCTTCAATTTTACTATATTTTTCTACTTTTTTCAAGTTATTTCTTAAAATACTTATATCTATATCAAATTCTACGGCTATTTTTTTTAGTAAAAATTCTTGTTTTATTAGATCATTTTCTTGTTTTATCTCTTTTAGAGCATTATTAATATAGGCTGTTTTAGTATCTAAATCATTTAAATCTAGGCCTTCACGCATATAAAGTATTTTATATTCACTATAACTTATTGGATTATCACAAAGGGAAATGAAACTATCTTTGCCATATTTAATAACATATTCATCAGGATCTAAATCTTCTTTTAAAACTACTACTGAGACATTTAATCCAGCATTAGTTAAATCTTCTCCGACGCTATTCATAGCTTTTTTACCAGCTTGATCTCCATCTAAACACAATATTATATTTTTTGATAATCTTTTAATTAATGATATTTGGTCTTTTGTTAAGGCTGTTCCCATTAGGGCTACTACATTTTTAACTCCTATACTATAAAGTCTTATTACATCCATAAATCCTTCGACTATAAGCAATTTTTTTTCTTGTCTTACAAAATCTTTGGCTTTAAAATAGTTATAAAGCAATTCACCTTTTTTGAATATAGGGGTTTCTTTAGTATTAATATATTTACTGGAATCTTTATTTTTATAGATTCTTCCTGAAAATCCTACTACTCTATCATTAGTGTCAAATAATGGAAACATTATTCTGTTGAAATATAGGTCATAAATACCATTAGAAAGACCATAATCTTCTATTTCTTTATTAGTATAACCTTTGTTTAATAAAATTTTTGTTAATTCATTTTTATCTAAAGATAGTCCTATTTTAAATTCTTTTATTATTTCTTTAGTAATATATCTATTTTCTAAATATTTAATAGCATCTGTACCATATTTACTATTAATATTATTTTGATATAATTTTAAAGCCAAGTCATACATTTTATAATATTTATCGAACTGGGCTTCTTTTTCTCTTACATTTGATTTTATAAAGTCTATTCCTGCTCTCTTAGCTAAAATAGATAATGCTTCTTTAAAATCAACTTTTTCATAATCCATTACAAAAGTAATGACATTGCCACTTGCTCCGCAAGAAAAACACTTATATATTTGTTTGTCGCTTGAAACACTCATACTAGGATTAGTATCATCATGAAATGGGCATACTCCAAAATAATTTTTTCCTTTTTTTGTAAGTGGAAGGTAACTAGATATTACTTCAACTATGTCATTTGATTTTCTTATAAGTTCAACTTTATTTTCCATAGTCTCCTCCTTCCAAATCAATATATATTATACTACAAAAAGTAATAAAATAAAATAAT
>CALVPC010000054.1 GCA_944350405.1 uncultured Bacilli bacterium | reverse complement strand
ATATAATAATAATCCACAATTAATAAAATAATAAAAATCAAAAAAATTAATAAAAAAATAATTAAAAATAAAAGAGATAAAATGAAAGAAAAATATGATTTTTTAAGTTTAGGAAAGATTAAAGTCACTGAATTATTAAGTAAAGAATTAAATGAATATGCTAATTTTATAGGAGAAACTTTTGGAGAAGAAGCTCAATTAGAATTTGAAGTAGGAGTAGCTTTATCAGTCTCACAATATGCCAAAACCTTAAATAGTAAAGTAGAACAAAATCAATTAAAAATTAGTTATGGCAAAATTTTAACTAACTATAATGAAATAAATAACAGTTACTTTGGCAGAACTGGAACAAGCGAAAAGTATCCTGATGAAGTACAAGATGATACAAATATTATCGTAAAAAAAATAGATAGATGATATATTAAAAAATTTAAATTAATATATACTAAAAATAATATTTCAAATAAGAAGTATTATTTTTATTAATAATTAATTTTTAATATTACCATTATAATTAAATTATCAAACTATTGACGAACGCATGTTTGAATAGTATTATATAAATATGTAAAAAATATAGGAAAAATGATAAAATATAAACCTGAAAAAACAAACTTATAAATCAAAGAAAGGAAATGTACTATGGATAAAATAATAATTAAAGGAGCTAGAGAAAACAATTTAAAAAATGTATCATTAGAATTACCAAAAAATAAATTTATAGTTATGACAGGAGTATCAGGAAGTGGTAAATCCTCATTAGCATTTGATACGATATATAAAGAAGGAGAAAGAAGATATTTAGAAAGTTTATCATCATATGCTAGACAATTTCTTGGCGCTGCAGAAAAACCAGATGTTGACTCTGTTGAAGGATTATCACCAGCTATATCAATAGATCAAAAAACAACTAGTAAAAATCCCCGATCAACAGTAGGAACAGTAACAGAAATATATGATCATTTAAGGCTACTATTTGCTAAAATAGGAACACCTTACTGTCCAATACATAAAATACCAATTAAAAGTCAAAGTATTGAAGAAATGACTAATAAAATTCTTGAATTTGAAGAAAAAACTAAAATAATCATTTCTTCTCCAGTAGTCGAAGGAAAAAAAGGAACACATAAAGATTTATTAGAAGACTTGAGAAAAAAAGGATACGTAAGAGTAAATATAGATAGTAAAGAATATGATCTTAGTGAAGATATTGAACTTGAAAAAAATAAAAAACATAATATAGAAGTAATAATAGATAGATTAGTCATAAAAGAAGGAATAAATTCTAGACTTTATGAGTCATTAGAAACTAGTGCTAAATTATCTAAAGGAAAAGTTTTTGTAGAAGTTCTAGGCAAAGAAAAATTAGTATTTTCTGAAAATTTTGCCTGCCCACATTGTAATTTTTCATTACCTGAATTAGAACCAAGAATATTTAGTTTTAATGCACCATATGGAGCATGTCCAGATTGCAAAGGATTAGGTATAAAACTAGTAATGGATCCAGATTTAGTAATTCCAGATAAAAATAAAACTATAAAAGAAGGAGGAATTATCCCCTTTGGAGATGATCCAGAAAATATAAATTTCTTAAAACTTCAGAATTTCTGTGATCATTATGGAATAGATTTAAATAAAAAAATAAAAGATTTCAGTAAGAAAGAATTAGATATGATTCTTTATGGAACAAATGATCTAATACATTATCATTATAGAAGTAAAAATGGCCATCTTTCAGATAGTTATGGAACCTTTGAAGGAATAATTACTAATTTAGAAAGAAGATATATGGAAACTACAAGTAATTGGATAAGAGATTGGTTAGAACAATACATGGTAGAACTTATGTGTCCAACATGTAAAGGAGCAAGATTAAAAGAAGAAGTATTATCAGTATTAATAGATGGGAAAAATATATATGAATTAACAGAATTAAGTATTCAAAAACTATATGATTTTATGAATAATCTACATCTAACAGAAGAGCAAGAACAAATTTCTAAATTATTAGTAAATGAAATAAAAGATAGATTAAGTTTTTTAATAAATGTTGGACTTGATTATTTAACATTAAGTAGAAATGCAGGAACATTATCTGGAGGAGAGGCCCAAAGAATCAGATTAGCAACTCAAGTAGGTACAAGATTAACAGGAGTTCTATATGTTTTAGATGAACCAAGTATTGGACTTCATCAAAGAGATAATGATCGTTTAATAGACACAATGCTTAGTATGAGAGATTTAGGAAATACTTTAATAGTAGTAGAACATGATACAGACACAATGAAAAAATGTGATTTTCTAGTAGATGTTGGTCCTTTAGCGGGAGATCAAGGTGGAGAAATTGTGTCAATGGGGACTCCAGAAGAAGTAGCAAATGACGAAAAAAGTATAACTGGTAGATATTTAAGCGGCAAAGAATGTATTGAAATACCAAAAAAAAGAAGAAAAGGGATAGGTAAGCATTTAGAACTCAAGGGAGCCAAAGAAAATAATTTGAAAAACATTAATGTAAAGTTTCCTCTTGGGACTTTCACTTGCGTAACAGGAGTATCAGGAAGTGGAAAAAGTACTCTGATAAATCAAATATTGACAAGAATTTTATATAAACATGTTTATAATTCTAAAGAAAAGCCTGGAGCTTATAAGCAAATTAAAGGATTAGAAAACATCGACAAAATAGTTCACATATCTCAAAATCCAATTGGAAGAACACCAAGATCAAACCCTGCCACCTATACTGGAGTATTTGATGACATAAGAGAGCTATTTAGTACCACAAAAGAAGCTAAAATGCTAGGTTATGATAAAAGCAGATTTTCATTTAATGTAAAAGGGGGAAGATGTGAAGCTTGCCGTGGTGATGGTGTTAAAAAAATAGAAATGCACTTTTTACCAGATGTTTATGTTCCATGTGAAGTATGTAAAGGTGCAAGATATAATACAGAAAGTTTAAAAATAAAATATAAAGGTAAAAACATATACGAAGTATTGAATATGAGAGTATCCGAAGCTTTAAAGTTCTTTGAAAATGTACCAAAAATAAAAAGAAAATTAGAAGTAATTGAAGAAGTAGGACTAGGGTATATTAAATTAGGCCAACCTGCACCAACATTATCTGGAGGAGAAGCTTCAAGAGTAAAACTTGCTAAAGAATTGCAAAAAAAACCTACTGGCAAAACACTATTTGTAATGGACGAACCAACTACAGGTTTGCATCCACATGATATTAAAAGATTACTTGCAATTATAAACAAAATAGTAGATAATAAAGATAGTGTAATAATAATAGAACATAACTTAGACATGATAAAAACTGCCGATTACATAATAGATTTAGGACCAGAAGGTGGAGATCAAGGTGGAGAAATAATAGCAACTGGAACTCCAGAAGAAGTAGCAAAAGTACAAGCATCTCACACAGGGAGATATTTAAATAAAATTCTAAATTAAAAGGAGGTTACATATGAATCCAATACTAATACAAATAGGTCCAGTTTCAATATACTGGTATTCCATAACAATGCTTTTAGCCATTTTAGTAGGTTCATACGTATTCTTTAAAGAAGCAAGAAAAAAAGGCTATGATGAAGAATTTTTAACAAATCTTATTTTTTACGGAGCAATATTTGGAATAATTGGAGCAAGAATATACTATGTAATATTTAATTTAGATTATTATCTTCAAAATCCTTTAGAAATAATAGCAATATGGAATGGCGGTTTAGCCATACATGGAGGAATAATAGGAGGAGCAATTTGGTTTATCTATTATTCTAAAAAGCATAAAAAAAATTATTTAAAAATATTTGATTTAGTAGCACCAGGATTAATATTAGCACAGGCAATAGGAAGATGGGGTAATTTCTTTAATGGTGAAGCTCATGGTCCAGTAATTGCTAAAGAAACATTAGAAAAAATGCCAATTCCAGACTTTATAGTCGAAGGAATGAAAATAGGAGAAAATTATTATCATCCCACTTTCCTTTATGAATCAATATGGAATTTATTAGGATTTATAGTTCTAATAGTATTAAGGAAAAAATTTAAATTAAAAGCAGGAGTAATAACAGGTATATATTTCATGTGGTACTCAGTATGTAGATTTTTTATTGAAGCTTTAAGAACAGATTCTTTAATGTTAGGATCATTAAAAGTTGCCCAACTAGTATCAATATTATTATTTATAATAGGATTATTTTTAGTAGTGCATAAGAAAAAAGATACTAGAACAAATAGAATAAAAGAAAGGACTGAATAAAATGGAGAATATTTATGATGTAGCAGTAATAGGCGCAGGTCCAGCAGGAATAACTGCAGCAATTTATTTAAAAAGAGCAGAATTAAATTGTTGTATAATAGAAAAAGAAATGCCTGGTGGACAAATAAATAAATCATCAGTAGTAGAAAATTATCCAGGATTTACAGAAATTTCAGGACCTGATTTAGCAGAAAAATTCTATGAACAAATAAACAATCTTGATATTAAGCAAATATATAAAGAAGTATTAGAAATTGAAAATCAAAAAGAATATAAAATAATAAAATTTAAAAATAATGAATTTATAAAAGCAAAAAATATTATTTTAGCAGTAGGAAGAAGTCCCAAAAAGCTAAATAATAATTCAGATAGATTACAAGGAAAAGGAATTAGTTTTTGCTCTCTATGTGATGGTAACTTATACAAAAATGAAGATGTTTCCATAGTAGGAGCAGGAAATAGTGCTTTAGAAGAATCTTTATATTTAGCAGATATTTGTAAAACAGTAACTATAATTAATAGGTCATCATCGCTAAAAGGAGATAAAATACTAATAAGTAGAGCAAACAAAAGAAGTAATATAAAAGTAATAAACAATGCCCAAATAAAAGAATTTATTGATAAAGATGGAATATTAGACTCAATAAATATAAAAGTTAATGATGATATTAAAAATTTAAAAACTAAAGCATGTTTCATATTTATAGGATATGAACCAGCAACAAAGTTTTTAAAAAATCTTGAAATTTTAGACGAAAAAGGGTATATTAGAGTAGATGAGCAAAAAAGAACATCTATAAAAGGTATTTATGCCGCAGGAGATGTAGTCAAAAAAGATGCTTTTCAAATAGTAACCGCAACTTCAGATGGAGCCTTAGCAGCAGTTTCTTGTATAAAAGACATGAAAGAGGTGTAACATGAGATTAAACAATAAAGGATGGGGACTAATGGCTTTTCTCATATTAACTTTTATAATTTTGATGATAATTTTTATTGTCGCAGGGCAAATAGAAAGTATCGCCAATATCTATTAAAACGATTGACGAAGAGGAGTAAACTATTTTATATTGAAGAGAGTTAGTGGTCGGTGTAAACTAATATAGAAAATAGTCGAAGGTAGCTTCTGAGTAATTATTTGAAACTAGTAGAATAATTCGCAGTGTATGCGTTATATACAAATAAGGTTTATAGAAAGTAAACAAATTAAGGTGGTACCACGGGTAATACTCGTCCTTTAGGTATCATCTTTTTTTATAGAAAAGAGGTATAAAGTGAATCAAGCATTTGAAAACTATGCTAGTAATTATGATCTAAATGATGAAGAAATAAAATATAAATATTTACATTCTTATCGAGTGAAAAACCTAGCAGATATTCTATCTCAAAATTTTAGTGAAGAAGATAGATATTTAGCCAATATCATAGGATTATATCACGATATAGGAAGATTTGAACAAGATAAAAAATTTAATAGTTTTTATGATGGCTCAACATTTGATCATGCTAACTATGGAGTAAAATTATTAATAGAAAATAATATAATAAGGCAAATACCAGTTGAAGAAAAATACTATAATATTATAGAAAAAGCTATTAAAAATCACAATAAATATAAAATAGAAGAAGGCTTAACCCCTAAAGAATTACTTCATGCCAAAATAATAAGAGATGCAGATAAATTAGATATATTAACATCAAGATCTAAAGGAATAGCTTTAAAAAAAGATATAAATTTTAATGATAATGAATTTAAAATAAGAGAAAGTATAATAAATAATTTTTATAGTAATAAGCAAATAGAAATAAATAAACAAGATAAAACTCCAAGAACTACTGCAGAAAAAATAATAATTTATTTAGCAATGATTTTTGATTTAAATTTTGATAAATCAAAAGATTATCTTGTTAAAAATAATATATTAAATAATCTATATAATAGATTACAAAATAAAGATAAATATAAAGAATACTTTGATTACGTAAACAAATATTTAGAAAAGAGGTAATAATATGCTAGAAAAAAAATATGATCATAAAAAAGTAGAAGAAGGAAAATACGAAAATTGGCTAGAAAAAGGTTATTTTAAAAGTGGTGATAAAAGTAAAAAACCATATGCTATAGTAATACCACCACCAAATGTAACAGGAAAGCTTCATTTAGGACACGCTTGGGATACAACAATACAAGATATAATTATTAGGTACAAAAGAATGCAAGGATATGATGCTTTATGGTTACCAGGAATGGATCATGCCGGAATAGCAACCCAAGCTAAAGTAGATAAAAAATTAAAAGAACAAGGAATAGATCCAAGGTCTATGGACAGAAAAAACTGGCTAGAAATAGCTTGGAAGTGGAAAGAAGAGTATGCCGAAAGTATCCATTCACAATGGGCTAAACTTGGATTATCATTAGACTATACTAAAGAAAGATTTACGCTAGATGAAGGCCTATCTAATGCAGTAAAAAAAGTATTTGTAGACTTATATAATAAAGGTTTAATATATAGAGGAGAAAGAATTATCAATTGGGATCCTGAAGCTATGACTGCACTTTCTAATGAAGAAGTAATATATAAAGAAGTAAAAGGAGCATTCTACCATATCAAGTATTTCATAGAAGGAACAGATGAATATTTAGAAGTTGCTACAACAAGACCAGAAACATTATTTGGTGATACCG
>CALVPC010000053.1 GCA_944350405.1 uncultured Bacilli bacterium | reverse complement strand
TATAGGACTCAATCAGGGTTTAAATAATCGTTTTTTACTGTCTACTTTTTATTGACAAGTTCAATGTTAAATAATTCTCGTTTTTAATATTCTACTAGTATTAGAGAAATTCTTTTTTGCTACTTTAGATAAGACTTCTTTGCCATATTTTTCTACTAATTCTTCTCCAATTTTGTCTACGTTCATGCCACTTCCTTTTGGTAAAGGTATATGATAAGTATCAGATAATTTATCCATTTCTTTTATAAATATATATCTACTTATAATTGAAGAACATGCTACAGCCATGTTTTTTGATTCAGCTTTAGTTACAAAAGTAATATTTTTTACAACATTTGGTATTTCTTGTAAATAAGAATAATACCTATTTTCTTTAGCAAATTCATCTATTATTATATAATCTAATTTTTCTTTTACTTCATCTAATAATAAAGATAAAGCTTTATTATGCATAATTGCTTTAATTTTATTCATATTATTTTCTTTAGAATATTTTTCGTTATATTCTTCATTTGATATGACGATGCTTTTATATTTTATTTTTTTTATTATTTCTGGAGTTATTTTTAGTATTTTATCATCAGTTAATTTTTTTGAATCAGTACAACCTAGTTTTTGTAAAAAAGGTAAATCTTCTTTTTTTACTAAACTTGCTGTTACTACAATTGGTCCGAAATAGTCTCCTGTGCCAACTTCATCTGATCCTACTGAAGTAGTATTTAAATAGTCGTTAGAGTCTTTGTCTTCTTCGTCATTTTCTTTTATAGCTTTCCACATATTGGCATCTACGAAAGCACTTGTTCCTTGAAACATTGCTTTTCCGGATTCATATAAAGTTATAATTGTGTCTTCTTCTTCAGCTTGAAAGATAGCGTAGGGAGGAGTTTTTTCTCTTTTTTTATCTTTATAGTAGTCAATCATCTTTTGCTTTGTGTCATCGTCAACTTTTATTACAATGTTCATTTATATCACCTAGTTCATTATAACATATATTTTTATTAATTATAATATATAAATTTTATATGAAAATGAAACGCAAAATCATGATTTTTTCTTGAATTAATTATTATTTTGTTTATAATATCAGACGTTTATGTGTAAATATTTTACATTTAAAGTTTCAAAAATTAAAGTTAGATGTTATAATTGTTTTAGGGTGCTATAAGCATTTTGGGGAGGTTATTATGGAAAATGTAAAAGTTTATAATGAAGAGATGCTAAAAAATTTAAATTTAAGAGATATTGCTATTGGTAAAAAGCAAGGTCCTATTACTGGGTATCCTAGTATGGATAGATTGTGGCTTAAATATTTTAGTGAAGATGCAATTAAGAGTAATTTTGAGCCTAAATCTATGTATCAATTGATGAGGGATTGTGTTAGTCAAAAACCTGATGATGTTACAATGGAATATTTTGGTATACCATTTACAAATAAAGATAGATTAAATTTGATAGATGATACAGCAAAAGCTTTGAAACAGTTAGGTGTTGAAAAAGGTGATATAGTAATGATGTCACTTCCTAATATTCCTGAAGTTAGTCATTTGATGTATGCTTTAAATAAAATTGGGGCAGTAATTCATTCTGTTAGCCCGCTTAAAACACCTAAATTAATAAAAGAAGATATTAATGATTCTAAAGCAAAATATATTTTTGCTATTGATCAGCTGTATCCTGCAATTGCTGCTATAGAGAATGAAACTTGTTTGGAAAAGATAATTACAGTTTCAGCATTTAGTTCGATTCCTGATGTTGTTAGAAAAATGAAAAATATAGAAGTTAAATCTGATAATATTCCTTATGGGGATAAGTATATGGATTGGTTAGACTTTTTAGCTGAAGGTAAAAAATATAAAGGTGATATAGAAGAAGTATTTGATGAAAATTCTGTTGCTACTATAGTTCATACTGGGGGTTCTACTGGTATTCCTAAAGGAGTAGTAGCTACTAATGAACAATATAATGCTCTAATTTATCAACATTTATATTCTGAAATGGGATTTGAAGATGGAATGAGTGTTCTTGGTATTGTTCCTTCATTTCATGCTTTAGGATTAAATAATTTATTTCATTTAGCTTCATGTTTAAATCTTAAGCTTGATTTAGTTCCAAAGTTTACTACAGAAGAGATACCAAAATTGGTTTTAGAAAAGAAACCTAATATTTTACTTGTAGGGCCTGTGCAAGTTAAGGCAATGCTGGATAGTGATTTATTAAAAAATGTTGATTTATCTTTTGTAAAAATAATATGTTCTGGCGGTGAAGCGTTGGGAGAGAAGTTACAAAAAAAATGTCAAAATTTTTTAGAGGAACGTGGGTCATCTGCTAAAGTATGGATTGGATATGGTGCTACTGAGACTAGTGCTGGTACTACTTGTATGAGAGATAATTGTTTTAAATATGGTTCAATAGGAGCACCTTATTTGAATAATGTAATTGGTGTTTTTGATCCAGATAATCAAGATGAGAATATAGAGTTAGGATATGGAGAAATTGGAGAGATTAGAGTTAAAGGTCCTACTGTGGTAAATGGTTATTTTGGTTCTAAGAAAGATGAGACTGATTTGGTTATTAAAGAACATGATGGAGACAAGTGGTATCATTCTGGTGATTTAGGATATTTTGATGAGGATGGGTTACTTTATGTTACTGGTAGAATGAAGAGAATAATAACTAGAAGAGAAAATCGTATTTATCCTTCTTATATTGAAAAAATTATATCTATTCATCCTGCTATTAAAGAATGTGCTGTAGTTGGTGTTAGTGATGAAGTTGAAAGATTAGTTCCAGTTGCAAATATTGTATTAAATGAAGGATATGATGAATCTTCCTATAATGATATAATGGCTTTTGCAGATGATGCAATAAAGGAACATGTTGGAGAATATGCTGTTCCTGCTGGCTATAATTTTATAGAACAATTACCTCTTACTTTGTATGGTAAGCTGGACTTTAAGAAATTAGAACAATTAGGATTTATGGGGAAAACTAAGGAAGAAGCAAAACAAAGAATTTTAAAGTGAGTATTTAAAAAATCAGCAATAAATATTGTTGATTTTTTTGATTGTAAAATTTATAATACTATTATAAGGAGGATTTTGATATGATTTCTATTGCTGTTTCTGTAACTTGTTTAATATATACTATTTTGTTAATAATTGTGTTTTTTTCCAAAAAGAGAGTTAATTATGTTGAAAATAAAGTATACTCATATTTATTAATAGTTTCATTAATTGGTATTATACTTGATGCTTTTTCTGGTATTTTATATATTAATAATTATGATGTTACTTCTTTTTCTTATATTTTATTAACAAAATTTATTATATTATTTTATATAACATGGGATACTCTTATGATACTTTATGTACTTCTTGTTTCTGATCGCGATAAAGATAAAAAAGCTAAACGTTATTTAAAATATTGTGGTATAGTTTATGTTGTGCTTTTAATTTTAGTAATGGTTTTACCAGTTGAGGTTATAACTGATAACGGACAGGCTTTTCCTACTGGATTATGTGTTAATTTAGTTTATATTGTTACATTTGTATTCTTATCTATAGCAATTGTTACTATGATTAAAAACTATAAAGATTTTAAAAATAAAAAATATTTGCCACTTTTCGCATATTTTGGTATTGGAATGCTTATGTTATTTATACAAAATACAACGGGATATTTACTTATGACTGCTGCGGATGTTTTTATTACATTTTTGATGTATTTTACTATTGAAAATCCTGATATGCAGATGATTAATATTCTTCTTAGGAATAAGGAACTTGTTGAAGCGTCAGTAAACGATAAGTCTAATTTCTTATTTAAAGTTTCACAAGAAATGAAAAAACCTATACAAAATATTATTAATATTAGTAAATTATATAAGGATACAAATAGTAAAGAAGAAAGAGATAGACTTATTGCTATTATACAACAAGATGCTAATAATGCTTATTTTATAATGAATGATATTACTAGTATTTCTTCAGTAGATGTTAAGAAGATAAAAATGTATAATAACAAATATATGACGAAGAAATTTTTAACGGATATTGAAGTTACAGCTAAAAACCAATTGTCATATTGTAAAAAAGATTCTGAAATAGAATTTAATCTTAGAGTTTTTAATAAATATCCTGAATATTTGTTTGGAGATAATATAAAGCTTAAACAAGTGCTTCTTTCCATAATTTCTAATAGTATCAAATATACAAATTCTGGATTTATAGATGTGGAATTTGATTCTATAACTAGATATGATATTTGTAGATTAGTATTTACTATAAAAGATTCTGGATGTGGTATGAGTATTTCTAAAATTAATGAACTTTTATCTTCAAATGACGATGTAAGTGTAGAAGAATTTCAAAAAAATGATAGCTTAAATTTAGAAATGCCAATTGCTATAAAAATATTAAAAATGTTAGGTGGTTCTATTAGTATTAAGAGTGAAGAAGGTAAAGGATCTATTATAGTAGTTGTGGTTGATCAAAGAATTGAAGATACTAAAGAAGAAAAGATATTAGAAGATGTTAAAAAATATAATCTAGGTGTAAAAGTTAAAAAAAGAATTTTAGTAGCAGATGATAGTGATAATTTAGATAAGATAGAAAGAATGTTATTAAAATATGATGTAGATGTTATATCAACTTTAGTTGGGCGTGAGTGTATTGATAAAATAAGCGCTGGAGATACTTTTGATTTGATTATTTTAAAAGATGATATGGAACCAGATAATGCTTATGTTATTTTAAAAGAATTAAAGAAAAATAAAAAGTTTAAGACTCCAGTTGTTATTATGATTAGTAAAGATAAGGAATTTATAAAAGACCATTTTATAAATGATGGATTTAGTGATTGTATTATTTATGATAATATTGATAATGAAATAAAGAGAATTGCTGAAAAATATATTTAGAGAAATAAACATTTCTCTTTTTTCATATAATTTAATGGTGATTATATGAAAAAGATAGTTTTTGTTTTTAGTTTAATTTCAATTTTATTTCCTATTACAGTTTTAGCTGAAGAAGAGTTTACTAACTATATTATTAGGGATATAAGTAGTGGGAGGGTATTTTTGGAAAAAGCTTCTAATGTTAAAAAATTACCTGCTTCTACTACTAAGGTAATGACTGCAATAGTTGGTATTGAGAATTCTAATCTTTCAGATGTTGTTACAGTTGGTGATGAAATTCTTACTATGGATGGTACAAATGTGTATTTAGAAGTTGGAGAAAATATTTTAATGCAGGATCTTTTGTATGGACTTATTTTAAGAAGTGGTAATGATGCTTCAATGGTAATTGCAAAGCATGCTGGTGGTAGTGTTCAGAATTTTGTTAAATTAATGAATGAGAAAGCTAGAAGTTTGGGACTTACAAATACTATTTTTAATAATCCAAGTGGTTTAGATGATAATGAAAAAAATTATTCTACTGTAAGTGATTTAAGTTTGATATATAGCTATGCTTATAAAAATAGAACTTTTAGAGATATAGTTAGTACAGAGTCTTATAAGACGGAAAGTGACAAGAAAAGTTATTATTTTAAAAATAGAATGGAAATGCTTGATATGTATGATAAATGTACTGGTGGTAAGACTGGATATACTCCAGATGCTGGCAGGCTTTTAATTAGCAGTGCTAGTAATAATGATTTAGATCTTGTTATGGTTTCCATTGGTAATGATTATGGATATAATTTTCATATTAATAATTTTGAAGAAGTGTTTTCTAAATATAAAAACTATAAAATATTAGATAAAGATAACTTTAAAGTTGATTCTACTTTAAATGGTAAATTGTATATAAATAATTCATTTTCTTATCCCCTTACTAATGAAGAGTTATCAAAAGTTAGCAAGAAAGTAATTTTTAATAGCAATAAAAAAGGAGTAGTAGGAGAGGTTTTAATATATTTAGATGATGAACTTATACATAAAGAGGATGTTTATTTAAGACTATATGAGAATTCTTTTTGGGATAAGCTAGTTAATTTTTTTAAAAATTTAACTTGATAAACTATATAAAATAATTTATAATTTATCCGGGTGAAGTTTATGGAAAGATTACAAAAAAGAATTGCTAGTTCTGGTTATACTTCTAGAAGAAAAGCTGAAGAGCTTATTTTAGCTGGTAGAGTTAGGGTAAATGATGAAATAATAAATACTTTAGGTTATAAAGTTTCAGATAAGGATAAAGTTTATATAGATGATGAACTTTTGGGAAAAGACAATAAAGTTTATTATCTTCTTAATAAGCCAAGAGGTGTTGTTTGTACAACAGATGATGACAAAAATAGAACAATTATAACTTCACTTATTGATACGGATGTTAGGATATTTCCTGTTGGTAGATTGGATTATGATACAACTGGGGCAATTATACTTACTAATGATGGAGAGTTTGCTAATTTACTTACTAGTCCTAGTAGTAACGTTTTAAAAACTTATGTTGCTAAAATTAAAGGGGCTCTTACTCCAGACAAATTATTTCGTTTGAGAGATGGAGTTGTAATAGATGGAATAAAAACTAAAAAAGCTAAAGTTAAGGTTAAAAGGTATGATAAAAATACAGATACAAGTATAGTTTATATAACTATTACTGAAGGAAAGTATCATCAAGTTAAGAGGATGTTTCTTGAAGTTGGCAATGAAGTTTTAAAGTTAAAAAGAGAATCTATTGGTTTTTTAAATATTAACAATCTTGCTTCAAAAGAGTATAGAATGCTTACTCCTAAGGAAGTTAGGCAGATGTATAGTCTTGCTAAAAATGGTAAAAAATAGTAAAAGTGTTAAAAATGCTTGAAACTTTTTTTTAGGTATGATATTATTATCTTGCCTATATTTTTTCTGGCGATGTAGCTCAGCTGGCTAGAGCGTCCGGTTCATACCCGGAAGGTCGGGGGTTCGATCCCCTCCGTCGCTACCAAATAATTAGTATTAGCACTCTAGCTAATTTATTATGCAAATACTTTTACAGCATTCTTTTCTTTATGTGCC
>CALVPC010000052.1 GCA_944350405.1 uncultured Bacilli bacterium | reverse complement strand
TTTGTACCATTTCTTTTGGAATATGGAAAAACGTGAATTTTTGAAAACTTTATTTCTTTGGCAAAATTTAAGCATTCTTTAAAATCATCATCGGTTTCATTTGGGAATCCTACTATTATATCAGTAGTAATTGATATATCTGGTCTTTTGTTTCTTATTTTTTCTATTTTTTCTTTATACTCTTTTTTATTATATTTTCTATTCATTAATTTTAGAACTTTATCACTTCCACTTTGAAGTGGTATATGCATATGATTACAAATTATCTTATTATCTAAAAGTTCTAGTATATCATCATCTATTTCAGTTATTTCTATGGAAGATATTCTTAATCTTTCTAAACCTTTTATATTAAGTATTTCTTTTAATAAATCAGAAAATTTAATATTTAAATCTATTCCATAATTACCTGTATGAATTCCTGTTAATACTATTTCTTTATAACCATTACTTACAAGATTTTGTATTTCTTTGATCACTGTTTCTTTATTTTTAGATCTACATCTTCCTCTTACAAAAGGTATAATGCAATATGAACAATAGTTTTCACAGCCATCTTGTATTTTTACAAAAGCTCTAGTTCTAGTTTCAACGTGATTTATTTCCATGTTTTCAAATGGTACAGTCATTATATTTTCTTTGGATACTATTTGTTTTTTAGTTTTTAAGTGTTCTTCGACTAAATCTACTATTTCTGATTTATTATAGTTTCCTATTACTACATCTACTCCATCAAAGTTATAATCTTTAGCACTTTCAACAAAGCAACCACATACTACAACACAAGCATTTTTATTTTTTACAGAATTTATTATTTTTCTATCTTTTCTATCACTATTATTAGTTACTGTGCAAGTATTTATTACGTAAATATCACAATCATTATTAAAGTCTTCTATTGCATAACCTCTATTTTTAAATAGACTAATCATAAATTCACTTTCATAAGTATTAACTTTACAGCCTAGTGTATAAAAGCCTACTTTCATATATACCTCCTTATAAAAAATAAATTAGATTAATCTAATTTATTTTTTAACCTTCTTAGTTCAGATAAAAACTCTTCTGTTTTTTCAATTTCTAATTCTAAATCTTTCATGTCTACAGTTTTATCTATTTCATCAAATGTTTCTTTTGGTGTTTGATATATTTTATTTTTATCTTTTTGTTCATTTGTATATAATCCAAATACTGGGGATATTACTTCTGAGTTTTTGAATTTTCTTTCTTCTTTTTCTTCAAATATAGGATTATTTACTTTTGCTGTTTCCTCTTCTTCTAGTTTATTTTGATTATCAGCATGTTTTTGATATAATTCCTCAATAGTAATTGGTTCTTCTCCTTCGTCTAAAAGTAACATATCATTTTTTTCATCTATATTATGTGATGCTTGGATTAATTCTTCATAACTTATTATTGATTTTTCTTCTTGTTCTTTTTCAAAATTAGTATGTTCTATTAAACTATTATCTTCTTCAATTAATTTTTTTGTTACTTCTTCTAATTTTTCTTTTGCCTTTTCCTCAACATTATCTTCTTCAACATATACTACTTCTTCCTCTTGGGGTTTAGCTTCTACTAATTCATTTTCTTTGCTATCTAATATTTCTAATTCTACTTCTTCTTTTGGCTTTTTATAATTAATATTATATACTTCTAACTCTTCTTTTATTTTTGATTTTCTTTTCCTTTTGACCTGAATTTTTTCTATCAATACTATTATTATTAAAGCTAATATTATTGCTATTACTACTATAATAATGATCATAAAATTTTCTTTACCAAATTCTTCAATAAATTCGTTCATATAAAACTTCACCTTTTTTCTAAAAAATATTCTATCACGAAATATAACATGTGACAATAATTCTTTATGAAAATTTTTGGTATTTTTTGGCGTATAAAAAGCAATAACATATTATTATTGCCTAATAAATTTATTATATTTATCTATTTCTTTGTCTGATAAGTCAGTTTGATCAAGCTTTTCAATTAATTTTTTTTGTTCTCTTGTAAGTTTTTTTGGTGTTACCACTTTTAGTATGCAAAAGAAGTCACCATAATTTCGATAATTAACATCTTTAATACCTTTACCTTTTATTCTATGTTTATCGCCATTAGAAGATCCAGCTGGTATTGTTAATGTTACTATTGAATCTAAAAGTTTTACATCTTTTTTGCATCCTAAGATTGCCTCAGTAATAGTAAGTGGTACAGTTATATAAACGTCATTTTCTTCTCTTTTATAAAATTCATGTTCTTTTACTTTAAATTCTATATAAAGATCACCATTAGGACCACCATTTGTTCCGGCTTCTCCATAGCCAGATAATCTTATTCTATTTCCTGTATCTACTCCTTCAGGAACTTTTACTTCTATATTTTTGGTTACTTTTACTCTTCCTTTTCCACGACATTTTCTACATGTATCTTTATAGGTTACTCCTTTACCATTACATTCTGGGCAGGTTGTTTTGGTTAGAAAACTACCAAATAAAGTGCTTTGTTTTGAAGTAATAGTACCACTACCATGGCACTCGTTACACGTTTCTTCACCATGTCCACCTTTACCATCACATTCTGGACAGTCTTCGGTTGTGGTTATTTCTACTTCTTTTACTGCTCCAAGTGCTGCTTCCATGAAGGATATTTCCATGATAAACATTGTATCATTACCCTTTGTTTTTCCTCTTCTACTACTTCTTCCAAAGCCAAATGGATTACCTCCTATACCAAAGTCAAATAGATTATCAAAAATGTCTGAAAAATCAAATCCTGAGAAATCGAATCCTCCACTTCCTCCGGTATTATTATCAAATGCTGCATGACCAAACTGATCATATTGTTTTCTTCGTTTTTCATCTGATAATACAGCATAAGCTTCTTGAGCTTCTTTAAATTTTTCTTCAGCATCAGGTGCTTTATTTACATCAGGGTGATATTTTTTGGCTAATCTTCTAAAAGCCATTTTTATTTCTTTTTCATCTGCTGATTTATCTACACCTAATACTTCATAATAATCACGTTTTGCCATATACTACCTCTTCTTTCTTTATGTTAATTTTTTAAATTCTTCTAGAGTATTTTTAAACATGTCAAGTGCTTTATCTATAGTATCATCATTTGCCATGTCTATGCCAACTTTTTTTAGAATTTCTAATGGATAATCGCTTCCTCCACTAGATAAAAACTCTATATAATTTTCAAGTGCACCTTCTTTTTTTTCTAAAATATCTCCGGCTATTTTGGCTGCGGCTGATATACCTGTTGCATACTTAAAAACATAAAAACTAGTATAGAAGTGAGGAATTCTAGCCCATTCTACTTTGATTTCATCATCACTTATTACGTCTTCTCCAAAGTATTTTTTATTTATTTCATAATAAGTATTAGAAATAAGTTCTTCTGTTAGAGATTCTCCTTCTTCTTCTAAGTCATGAATTTTTAATTCAAATTCTGCAAACATTGTTTGTCTTATTAAAGTTGATCTAAACATTTCTAGAAGATTATTTAAATAATATGCTTTTTCTTCTTTTGTTTTCGCATTTTCACTACAATATTTATTTAATAGTATTTCATTTACCGTAGATGCTATTTCTGCTAAAAATATTGGATAACCATGGTCATGATAAGGTCTGTTTTTATTGGAATATAGACTATGCATTGAATGTCCTAATTCATGTGCTATTGTTGATACATCATTAAATTCTCCTTCGAAGTTTAATAATACATATGGCATAGTATCATATGATCCCCATGAGTAAGCTCCACTGCGTTTATTTTTATTATGGTATACATCTATACAGTTATTATCAAATAGATATGTTAAATTTTTGATATAATCTTCTCCTAGTGGTTTTAAGGCATTTATTACTATCTCTTTTGCTTCTTCGTACGAATATTCTTTAGCAATATTATCAACAAGTGGTGCATAAACATCGTACATATGGAGACTATCTAAGCCTAATATTTTTTTTCTTACTTTCATATAATCATGATTTATATCTAAATTTTTATTAACTTTTTCTATTAATTCTAAGTATAGTTTTTTATCAATGTAATCATCAAATAAATACATTTCTAAAGGACTATTATATTTTCTTGTTTTTGATACGAAGAAATTACTTTTTATATTGCCTTTTAAGAGTGAAGCAAAAGTATTTTTAAACTGCATATAACTTTTATATAAACTATTAAATGCAGCTTTTCTGACATTTCTATCTTTTGATTTTAAAAAGTTAGTATAGTTACTATTAGTGAGTTCTACTTCTTGACCTTTTTCGTTTTTGATATTATCAAATGATAAGTTTACATCATCTATCATATGAAAAGTATCAGAGGCAATTGAGAAAACTTCCCCTAAACGCGCCATCATTTCTTCTTCTTTTAGTGATAGAACATGTTCTTTTTCACGGAATAGTTTTTCAAATGTAAATTGATATTTTTTAAGGTTTTTATTTTCTTCTATATACTTTTCTACATCTTTATAATCATGTTTTAATAATTCTGGTGTATAGAAAGCTAATTTTTCAGAAATCTCATCTAACATTTTACTAATTTTCCCTGTTAATGCTTCATTTTCTGATATTTGCATGTCTTCATGAAATTTCATTTCAGAGTATACTACTAATTTATCAATTATTCTCATAAGGTTAAAATATTTATCAGTTGCTTCTTGTAAGACTGTACTATTATCCATTAAATGATCTTTATATGTTAACATTTCTTTAGTTAAATCTTGTACAAGTGTTGTGTCTTTTTCTAATTCTTCTTTTGTTTTGTATATTTTTGATAAATCCCATTTATATACTGCCTCTACTTCGTCTCTTAATTTTTCTTTTTCCATAGTTCCTCCAAATATATTTTTATACAGGTTAAGCCTTACTTTTTTGGTAAGGCTTTTTTACTACTTTTCTTCAAATTCTGCTTCTTTTACATCATCTTGTTTTGATTCATTATTTGTTTCGTTTGATTCATTTGATGCATTGTCTTTTGCTGCTTGTTCATATACTTTTGCTGCTAATTTATATGTTACTTCTTGTAATTGTTCTTTTTTCTTCTTTATGTCTTCGATATCATTTTTTTCCATAGCATCTTTTAAATCTTTAATCTTTTCTTCAGCTTCTTCTTTTTCTTTTGCTTCGACTTTATCGCCAAGATCTTTTAAAGCTTTTTCTGTTTGGAAAATCATTTGTTCTGCATCATTTTTAGTATCAGCTTCTTCTTTTTTCTTTTCATCTGCTTCACGATTAGCTTCAGCTTCTTTTACCATTTTATCGATTTCTTCTTCTGTAAGAGAAGTATTTGAAGTAATAGTTATTGATTGTTCTTTATTAGTTCCAAGATCTTTTGCTGTAACATTTACAATACCATTAGCATCAATATCAAATTTAACTTCGATTTGTGGTACTCCACGTGGTGCTGGTGGAATGTTAGTAAGTTGGAATCTTCCTAAAGTTTTATTATCTGCGGCCATTGGACGTTCTCCTTGTAATACGTGAATGTCTACGGCTGGTTGATTATCTGCAGCTGTTGAGAATACTTGAGATTTGCTAGTTGGGATAGTGGTATTTCTTGGAATTAGAGTTGTCATAACATTACCAAGAGTTTCAATACCCAATGATAGAGGTGTTACATCAAGTAAAACTATATCATTTACATCTCCAGTTAAAACTCCGCCTTGAATTGCTGCACCCATAGCTACAACTTCATCTGGGTTAACTGATTTATTTGGTTCTTTACCAAGTTCTTTCTTAATTAATTCTTGAACCATTGGAATACGAGTTGAACCACCAACCAAGATAACTTGGTCAATATCTTCTTTCTTCATTCCAGCATCTTTTAAAGCATTTCTTACTGGTTTTAGAGTAGATTCTACTAAATCTCTAACTAGATCTTCAAATTTAGCACGAGTTAAAGTCATATTTAAATGAAGTGGTCCATCTTCTCCTTGGGTTATGAATGGACAAGAAATTTCAGTTGTTGTTACTCCAGATAAATCTTTCTTAGCTTTTTCTGCCGCTTCTTTAAGACGTTGCATAGCCATTTTATCTTTAGATAAATCTATACCATGTTCTTTTTTGAACTCTGAAACTAAATATTTAATAATTAATTCATCAAAGTCATCTCCACCAAGATGGTTATTACCATTGGTAGCTTTAACTTCAAATACACCTTCACCAAGTTCTAGAATTGAAACATCAAATGTTCCTCCACCTAGGTCATATACAAGAATTGTTTGCATTTTATCTTGTTTATCTAAACCATAAGCAAGTGATGCTGCGGTTGGTTCATTAATAATTCTTTCAACTTCAAGTCCGGCAATTTTACCAGCATTTTTAGTTGCTTGTCTTTGAGCATCATTAAAGTATGCTGGTACTGTTATTACAGCTTTAGTTACTTTTTCTCCAAGATAACTTTCAGCACTATTTTTAAGATCTGTTAAAATCATAGCAGAAATTTCTTCTGGTGTATATTTTTTTCCTTCTAGTTCTACTTTTTCTTTTGTACCCATTAATCTTTTAATACTACGACAAGTATTTGGATTAGTTTCTGCTTGACGTTTTGCAACGTCTCCAACTAGTTTTTCTCCTTTTTTAAAGGCTACAATTGAAGGTGTTGTTCTATTACCTTCTGGATTTGGGATTACTTTAGCTTCCCCAGCTTCTAGGACTGCAACACAACTATTTGTTGTTCCTAAGTCTATACCTATTATTTTACTCATATAAATCTCCTTCTTTCTTATTCATTTATTATAACCATTGCTGGCCTTAAAACTTTGTCTTTATATGTATATCCTTTTTGATATACTTCAAGAACTACTCCAGATTCTTTTGTTTCATCTTTTTTTGATGATATTGATTGATGATATTTAGGATCAAATTCTTTTCCTAAACATTCTATTTCTATAACTTCATTAGCTTTCAAGATTTCTTTTAACTGATTGTATATCAATTTAAATCCTTCAAGATAGTTTTTAATATCATCAGGAATATCATCTTTATTAATT
>CALVPC010000051.1 GCA_944350405.1 uncultured Bacilli bacterium | reverse complement strand
TAATTAATGCCCTAATACCTTTAGCATTTAAATTTTCATTAACACTGCTATTAACTTTGTTTTGGATATTGTTTGATGTTTCTTTATTGTTACAATATGTTGAAAGTAAAATAGTGTTATCATCTTCTTCAGTAATATAACCAAGCTCTATTGCCTTGTCTATTATTTTGTTAGTGGCATCTTCAACTTCTAGGTTTATTAGTTCTAAATCTTTAGTTAATTCTTCTGCATCATCATTTAAATTATTAACTTCTTTTACCTTATCTTTATTATTAACTCCAAGCATAATACTTGGGTTAATATCAATTGATAAATAGTTTACAACTTTATTGCTATTATAAAAATTAAATCCAAATATTCCTCCAAATAAAACTAGAATTAAACAAATTGGTGCTAAAATGTAAATTCCTTTGAATGTTTTGTGTTTTTCTTTATTAATTTTTTCCATAATACTATTTAAATTTTCCTCCTTATTAAATTGTTTATCAAAGTAGTCTTTTATATTCATTAAATCATCTCCTTTTTAAGCATTTCTTTTATTTCTTTTAAAGTTCTATACAAAATATTTTTTGTCTTACTTAAAGATATATTAAGTTCTTTAGATATATCTTTTATGCTTAATTCATCATGATAAAACAAATAAAATACTTTGAAAACTAATACCTTTTTCTTTTTTAAATAATTAAAAATACTGTCCAACTGCTCTTTTTTTAGCAAAGATAATTCTAAATTAAAATTATCACTAATATTTTCAATATTTTTATTCTCATTAAAACTAATTTCAAATTCTTTTAGTTTATATTTTATTCTATAATGTTTCTTAATAATATTTTTACATATTCCAAACAAATATTTATTATAATCTTCGACTGAATTTTCTTTTGTTAATTTGTTATAAAATTCTAAATAAGTGTCTTGAATAATGTCATTGATATCATTTACATTTGAACATTTACATATAACATATTTAAGTAAAGAATTATAGGTATCATTGTATATTTTTTCAAATAAATTCAGGTTTTTTTGTTCGAACATTTTATCACCTTCACATATATAGTGTAATATTTTTCTTAAAAGTTTCATTTTGATGTAAATATTTTTTATTATTATAATAAAAAAGCAATTTATAAAAATTTTATTCTAAAATTGCTTTTATTCTTCTTATTCCACTAGATGATGCTTCTTCTTTTATTATTTTAAATCTTCCTAATTCTTTAGTACTTTTTACATGTGGTCCCATACAAATTTCTTTTGAGATATCTCCAATATAATATACTGTTACAACATCTGGGTATCTTTCTATAAACATGTGTTCTGCTCCAATTTTTATAGCTTCTTCTTTGGTCATTTGTTTTATTGATACTTTTAAGTCTTCTTGTATCCATTTATTGACAAGTGATTCTATTTTTTCTTTTTCTTCTTCGGTTAATTTATGATCTGAATTAAAATCGAATCTCATTCTTTCATTAGTTATATTACTACCTTTTTGATGAGTATCTTTTCCTAACACTTCTTTTAATGCGGCATTTAAAAGATGAGTTGCAGTATGATATTTCGTTTCTTGTTCTCCAGATGAAGAAAGACCACCTTTAAATTTTTCTTTTGATCCTTGTCTTGATAGTTCTTGATGATGTTTAAACTTTTCTTTAAAGCCTTCAATATCTACATTAATATTTTTTTCTTTAGCTAGTTCTTCAGTTAGTTCTATTGGAAAACCATAAGTGTCATAAAGTTTAAATGCTAAATCTTTGTTTATTACATTTTCATTTATATTTGCTATAATTTTATCAAATTCTTTTAATCCTTTTTCTAAAGTTTTACTAAATTTTACTTTTTCATTTTGTAATACTTCTATAGCTGTTTGTTTATTTTCTTTTATTTCTGAATAATAGTTTTCATATTTTTTAATAATTAACTCTGCTATTTGTGTGTCAAAATTACTTGTTATATCTATTCCTAATTTTTTAGCATGTCTTATCATTCGTCTTATTAATCTTCTTAAAACATATCCTTGATCAGTATTGCTTGGTTTAATCATAGAATAATCACAAGCTATAAATACGCTAGTTCTAATATGATCAGCAATTATTCTCATACTTTTTTCATTGCCTTTATATGGAAGATTACTTATTTTTTCTATTAACTCTATTACATCTTTCCATATTGATGATAAATAGTTATCATTTACTCCTTCTAAAATTGCAGTAGTTCTTTCTACTCCCATGCCTGTGTCTACATTTTTTTGTGGTAATTCCGTAATCTGTCCATTTTCATCTTTATAGTATTCCATAAATACATTGTTCCATATTTCAACCCATCTATCATCTTCTAAATCATATGTTTCTGGTACTTCATCATTACTTCTAAAATAAAATATTTCTGTATCTGGACCACATGGACCAGAATCCCCTGCTATCCAAAAATTATCACTTTCTGTTTCTTGTATTTTTTCTTCTTTAATTCCTAGGGATAGCCATCTTTTTTTTGATATTTCATCTTTAGGAATTTTATCTGTTCCTTTAAAAACTGTTATTGCTAATTTTTCTATTGGTATATTTAATACTTTTGTTAAAAAATCAAAACTATATTTAATACTTTCGTCTTTAAAATAATCCCCTAAAGACCAATTACCTAACATTTCAAAAAATGTATGGTGTGTTGAATCTCCGACTTCGTCTAAGTCTGTTAATCTTAAGCATTTTTGATAGTCACATAATCTTTTACCACATGGATGATCTTTTCCTAATAAATATGGTACAAGTGGCTGCATTCCTGCTGTATTAAATAGTACAGATGGATCATTTTCAGGTACAATAGGAGCACTTGGTATTTGTACATGTCCTAATTTTTTAAAATAATCTATGTATAGTTTTTTTAAATCCATTTTACTTCACCTCTTTTTTTATTATGTTTTCTGCAACCTTATCTAAATCTTCAATAGTTTTATCATTTATGACTTCATAATCATAATCATCATAATTATCCATTGCTATTTCAGTATAATGCTTTTTTTCTGTTTCACTTAATTCATTTATAAAATTAGGTCTTATCATTTTAATTGTAACGATATCTTTAAATACTTTTTTTGGTTCTTCTATTTCTTTAGGTTCTCTTATATCTGCGACTATTGCTACATCATAAAAATTAGATAATACCTTTATATCTTCAATTAATCTATTTACATGAAACATTGGATCAATTTGTTTTCTTATTATTTCTGTTCCTAAAGTTTGAAGTAATTGTCTTGGTTTTGTTTCTTCTTTTCCGTCCCAACCAAAATATTTTTCAGCATAATACTTTATATAAGCTCCGACTTGTAATCTACATACTTTATAGCTTTTCTTTTCTAATATTTTTTGTAAAGAAGTAGCAAATGTATCTTTGCCACTTCTTGCTTTACCACTTATCAAAAATATTTTCATATTATTACTTACTTTCTTCTATAGTATTTTCTTCATTACTATGATTTACTATGGTTTCTTTTATTTTATATTTACTATCATAGTAATTAAATATAACTTTTGTACAAGCCATAATTGGAGTTGCTAAAATCATACCTAACATTCCAAAGAAATATCCAAATACTAATAATCCAACCATTATAGTTACTGGATGTAATTTCATTGTTTTTCCCATTATTAATGGTTGCAAGATCATACCATCAATTTGTTGAGAAATAAATGCTATTACTATTGTTAAGATACCTACTAAAGGTGAGACAGTAAATCCTACTACTGCTGCAATTGCTCCTCCTATCCAAGGACCAATATATGGAATGATATTTGTAATACCACAAATAAGTCCAAATAACATTGGTGATGGAAGTCCAATAATTTTGAAAAATATACTAGTAATTATAGTAACTATAAGAGATATAAGTAATGTTCCCATTACGAAATCTTTACATGTAGCATCTAAATCATGCATTAATTTTCTAAAATTATTTTTATATTTTTTTGGTACTATATTAAATACTTTTTTTGTTCCATCAAAGTCTATTAATAAGTAAAATCCTACTACTAATCCTAAAAGTAGTGACCAAATACTTGATACAACACTGCTTACTCCTCCAATTACTAAAGAAGGAATTTCTGTTGTTAAACTTACTCCAAATGTTTCGATAGTTTCATAAATTTTTGATTCAACACTAGTAAAATCAAATCCTGTTTCACTTAATTTCATAAATGTATCATGAACAAAATTACTAAGTTGTAAATAAAGTGATGGAAGTATTTCTATAAATTCATTTATTTGTCTATAAAGCATAGGTATCATTACTTTTATTATTACAAATATAATTAATAAAAATATGACAAATACTACTACTGAGCCTAAACCTCTTTTTACATTTTTTTCTTGAAGTTTTGTAACTGCTGGATTAAGTAGCCAAGCTATAACAAAACCTATAAATAATGGTGAGGCTACTGATAAAACATTTAATAATATTTGACCTAGTTTTAGCTCTGTAAATAATACTACTGCTAATAGTGCTGCAGCAAGTATAGTTATAATAAATAATACTTTTAATATTTTTTTACCAAGAACTATTAATTCATTTAAATGTTCTATATCTAATTCTTTTTTCTTTCTCATCATTTATCACCATTTAAATTATAACAAAAAAGAAACAGAAAAAAAAGGAAAATAAAGGAAAATGTAAAGTAAAAGTACAACTTATTTCGATTTTTTATTTGTTAATAGTTATTTAATATGTTTATTATAAAATAAAAAATATTTTCTGTTTTATTTTAACAGAAAATATTTCATTAGTTTTTACTTTTTATTCGTAAATATCTTCTAACATATATTTTTCTTTTTTCATAACTTTACTTACTTCATCTTTTATAGCATTTTTTTTAGACTTTGGAAGTCCCATGTAATAAGATGCTGCAGCTATCATAGCTCCTCCCATCATATACATTGCTGTTTTACCTACTTTATTCATATTATTCACCTCAAGATTATTATGAACTGTTTTTTAATTATTAATACTTTCTATTAGAAATTTTTTTAAAGAAGTTTTTCTTATTTCATCTTTGTCTGTTAATATAGCTTTTTTTAAGGCACTTTTTTCTCCTAATATTATTAATCTTTTTTTAGCTCTAGTTACAGCTGTATATATTAGTTTTTTATATAGCATAATAGTATAGCTATTTATAATAGGAAGTATTACTACTCCAAATTCACTTCCTTGAGCTTTATGGATACTTATGACATAACCTAATTTTATGTTTTCATAACTAGCTGATGTATATTTTACTAAATTATCATCAAAATCAATAATCATGTCTTTTCCTTTATGTATATTTATTATTTGACCAATATCGCCATTAAATACATTGTTTTCAATATTGTTTACTAGATGAAGTATTTTATCATTTTCTCTATAGAGAATGCCATTATATACTATTTCTTCTTTTCCAAACTCTTTTTCATTTACTATTTCTTGAACAAAAGTATTTAAGCTATCTATGCCATTATCTCCTTTATAGATTGGTGCTAGAATTTGAAACTGGTAGATAGACATATCTTTATATGTTACTATAAAGTCTTTTAAATTTTCTTTTAAATTTTCTTTAGTACATTCTACAAAAGTTAAATCATCTTTTTCATTAAACAATGAAAAATCTATTTTATTATTTATTATATCGTGAGCAAATAAATTTATATTAGATGTTTCTTCTTGACGATATAATTTTTTTAGATATACTACTGATACTACTTCACTTTCTATTATATCTTTTAATACTTGTCCTGCTCCTACTGAAGGAAGCTGATTGTAATCTCCGATTAAAAGAATTTTTGTGTTTGGCTTTAAGCCTAATAATAAATTATAGAAAAGATTAGTATCTAACATACTGGCTTCATCTATTATTGCAAATTTAATATTACTTTGATTTTCTTCATTTATAAGAAAAATATTTTCTTCTTTTTGCCATTTTAGAAAGCGATGAATTGTATAACTTGGCATATTGCTTTCTGTACTCATTCTTTTGCTAGCTCTTCCAGTTGGAGCTAGTAAAGCTATTTCTTTTGTTAATTCTTTTTCTGTTAAATTATTCATTTTCATATAAATTTTAGTTATAGCTTTTATTATAGTAGTTTTTCCTGTCCCGGGTCCTCCGGTTATTACTGATATATCATTTGATAGTGCTGCTGTTATGGCTTTTATTTGTTCTTCGTTAAACTGAAAATTATTTTCGTTAGAAATTTCTTTTAAATATGCATTATAGTCTTTTGGCCTATAATTTTTTGTTAGTAAAGCTAGCCTTTTTGCTATATATTCTTCACTTTCATATACTTCCGTTAAATAATATTTATCATCATCAATTAATAATTTATTTTCTTTTATTAAATTTATTAATGATGTTTCTATAATATCTTCATCTACTAATAGTCTTTTTTTAGCATTAATTAATATCTCATTTTTTGATAAATATGTATTTCCTGTTTGAAAACATTGATTTTCAATTATACTGATAATACCGTAACTTACCCTATTTATATCGTTTAAAGGTATACCTAATTTAGATCTTATCTTTTCTATTTTATTAAAAGTTATATTATCGATATCTTCAATTATTTGATATGGAGTTTTTAATATTTCACTTACATTATGTTTATAAAGTTCTTTTATTTTAATAGCATCTTTCATGGAAAATCCTATTGTTATTAAGTTTAATATTTCTTTATAACTGTTATTGTAATTTTCTAATGAATAATAAATAGTATCACGTTGCTTTTTGGTTACTGTTGGTACAGTTAATAATAAGTCGTAGTCTTTTAATATTTTATTTAAGCAGTCATTTCCTAAAGTTTCAACTATTTTAATAGCTTTTTTCTCTCCTATTCCTTTAAATAGTTCACTTGATAGAAAGTCTATTATATGGTCTTTTTCTTCTGGTAAGATAACTTCATAACTTTCAGTGCTAAATTGTTCTCCGTATTTTGGATGTTCTACTATAGTTCCAGTTAATTTATATAAATCTATTTCATTTAAATCATTAAAATAGCCAGTAAAAGTTACTGTTTTATTTA
>CALVPC010000050.1 GCA_944350405.1 uncultured Bacilli bacterium | reverse complement strand
GAACCAATAAATAAAATAAAAGATTTAAATCAACCGGGAGAGTTTGCATCAGATAAAACAGTTACTATAAAAAATAACAATAATATCATAGAAAATGTAAGAATAGTCGGACCATTTAGAAAATATACCCAAGTAGAACTATCTCAGTCTGATGCATATAAACTAAAATTAGAATTACCAATTAGACAGTCTGGAGACATAAAAGATGCTGCCAAAATAACAATATTTACCCCTAAAGGAAAAATAGAAAGAAAAGCAGCAATTATTACAACAAGACATATCCATATTACAAAAGAAGAAAGAGAAAAATATAATTTAACACAAGATAATTACGCTGTAAAAGTAAAAGGGGAAAAAGGTGGAATATTAAGTAATGTAACAATAACAGAAAGAGATAAATCATATTTTGAAATGCATATTGATATAGATGATGCTAATGCCTTTAATTTAAAAAATAATGATGAGGTAGAAATAGTAAAAATTATGGAAAAATAGAGATCATAGACCTCTATTTTTTTTATCACGATAATTTTCCAGTTTTTCCAAAACACTATCATCAGGATTTTCATATTCATCATAAGAAATACCTATTTCGTATAAATCATAATCGTTTAAAAGACCTAGGTCGTTCATTAAATAATATAAGTATTCTCTATTAATTGAATCATTCTTTCGTCTTATCATAATTAACCTCCGTACTATAATTAGGCTCAGTACCTTTTAAATAATATAGAATTTTTTTATTTTTTGAGTCCTCAGTAGCAATATTTCCTGTAACTGGATCTACTAAAACACCCACTACATTTTGAGGAATGCTATACCAAGTAGCTTCGTTATTTTCAAAATATTTTTCCATAGCAACTGCCCAAGACGTCTTATTAGCACCAACAATATCTGTAGAAACATTTTTATTATCATCATATCCAGCCCAAGATGCTAACACCATCTCAGGATTATAACCAACCACCCATGCATCAGTGTCAGTACTTCCACTTTTAATAGCATATTTATGAGTAATTTTATCAACCACACTAATACATGTAGGATAAGTATAATCGATTAAATTAGTATCATAAGTAGAAGTAAGAAGTTCGCTCATGATAAAAGTAATATCACTATTTAAAATAACTTCTTCTTTATTTTTATATTCATATAATACATTGTTATCTTTATCAACAACTTTCGTTATTAAATGAGGAGTAACTTTCTTTCCACCATTAGCAAGTACAGAGTATGCACTAGCAAGTTCCACGATATTAACCTCATAAGTTCCTAATGTAAGAGAAGGTGATTTTTCCATATCAGAAGTAAAGCCAACTTTTTTTAAAGTATTATAGAGCTCATCCTCTCCTAAAAACAAATGTGTCTTTACTGCATAAATATTATCAGAATATGCAATCGCAGCACTAAGAGAAATTTCTTTATTAGCATAAATATTACCAGAATTAACTGGAGTATATGTTTTCTTATTATCAAAATAGAAACTAGTTTCTTTACTAAAAAAAGTAGTACTAGAAGTAAAACCATTTTCTAAAGCTCTATAGTACAAAAAAGGTTTAATAGTAGAACCAGGTTGTCTATAAGAATTTAATACTCTATTAAATTGACTTTTTCCATAATTCATACCACCAATTAAAGCAACAATAGAGCCATCATCAGGTTTCATCATAACTTTAGCAGTTTCAATTGTATCATTTACTCTTAGTTCATCGAGACTAGATTCAAGTGCAGCTTGTGCTTCCATATCTAAAGTAGTATATATTTTAATATTACCAGTATCTAAATAGCTACTAGGAATACTTTTAATATTATTAAGTTCATTCATAACAGCATCATTATAATAAATAAGAGAAGTAAAATTTTCATTTAAGCCGCTTTTCTTAAAATCAAGTTTTACATTATAAGCTTCATCCATATCCTCTTTACTAATATATCCATTATTATACATTCTTTCTAACACTACTTTTTGTCGTTTTTTAGAAAGATCATAATTATCAATAGGAGAATAATCCGCCGGACTATTAGGAATACCAGCAAGAATAGACGCTTCAGCTAAAGTAAGCTCATTAACATCTTTATTAAAATAGTATTTTGCCGCATTACTAATTCCATACATTCCATGTCCATAATTGATAGTATTTAAATATCCCTCTAAAATTTCATCTTTAGTATAATGAGCTTCAAGTTCAAAAGTAAGCCACATTTCTTTCCATTTCCTAGTCCAAGATTGTTCAAAGTCCAAAAATAAGTTTTTAGCATATTGCTGTGTTATAGTCGAAGCTCCTTGAACAATTTCACCAGAAGTAAAGTTTGCTAGTAAAGCAGAAAAAATTCTAGGATAATCGAATCCCCAGTGTCTATAAAAATTTTTATCTTCAACACTTAAAGTTGCATTAATAATATTATCTCCCATATCTTCTATATCTATCCAAGAATCATTTCCATTCCCTTGAAACACTAAATCGCCTTTATTATCATACACTGAAAAAGCATTAGCAGTGCTAATATCTAATTTAGGAGTAATGTATGCATATAAAAAACCAAATAAATTAAAAAGTATAAAAATACTAATCAAAATAAATATAATAGTAATACTAATTTTCCATATTTTCATATAAACACCTTTTTCTAAGTGTTAGTATGTAAAAAAAATATAAAAATATGTGATTTTAAATTAAAATATGCTATAATGTCCTGGGAATGGAGAAATTATGGAAAAAGTAAAAATAAAAATTCAAATAAATGATTATAAAATAGAAAATACAGGTATAATAGATAACGAAATATTAATGGTAGAAAACAATGAAATGAAAGTGCAATATAACTTCAAATATAATCTTCTAATAAGAACAAATAGTGAAGATACAATCATATTAGACTTTAAAAATAATAAATTTACATATATTGATAATAATACTCACACTAAATTTTCACATAAATTAGTTATTTTAAAGTTGACTAATGAAGACAAACAAGTTAATATTAGTTATCAGATAGATGAGGAAGTATTTCATCTTTACATAAAGCATGAAACAATATAACGTATAAGCATATAATGATTTAAAGAAAGGGAGTAAAACAATGGCAAAAAAACTTGTAAAAGAAGAATTAGAATTAATGTCATACAATGATATTGCCCATATATTATTAAAAGAAGAAAGCGGGCAGACAACGTTAGATTTATTTAAAAAAATAGTTGAAATGTTAGAATTACCAAAAAAAGTATTAGAAAGCAAAATTGGAGAATTCTATACAGCTTTAACAAATGACAAAAGATTTTTATTACTTGAAGATGGAAAATGGGATTTAAAAGTTAACCATAAAAGTCAAAATATTGCAGTAGAGGATGATCTAGATGATTATGAAGAAATAATTGAAGATGATTATGATGATATGTTAGAATCTGAAGAGATAGAAGAGGATGACTATTCAGATGATCAAGATGACGACATAGCAGACGTAACCGAAGAGTATAAAAATCTTGTAATTGTAGATGAAGAAGAATTAGAACAAAACTAAAAGGTGATAATATGATCGAAAGATTAGATAAAATTGAAGAAAAATATGAAGAAATAAAAGAAAAATTAACAACTGAAGAAGTTTTAAACAATATTAGTTTATTGACAGAATTATCAAAAGAACAAGGTAGCATAGAAGAAATTGTTAAAAAATATAGAAATTATAAAAATGTTTTAAAATCTATTGAGGATGATAAAGAATTAATAAAAGATCCAGAATTAAAAGAAATAGCAGAAGAAGAGTTAAAACAGTTAGAACAAGAAAAAGAAAAGATTGCTCATGAATTAGAAGTAATGTTAATCCCAAAAGATGAAAATGACGAAAAAAATGTTATTATGGAAATCCGAGGAGCAGCCGGAGGAGATGAAGCTAATATTTTTGCTGGAGATCTTTTCCGTATGTATCAAAGATATGCTGAAAAGCAAGGTTGGAAAGTAGAAATAATAAATGCTGAAGATTCAGCAAGTGGAGGCTTCTCTCAAATAGAATTTTTAATAAAAGGCAAAGGAGTTTATTCAAAATTAAAGTATGAAAGTGGAGCCCATAGGGTTCAAAGAATACCCGAAACAGAATCTGGGGGAAGAATTCATACTTCAACTTCAACAGTAATAGTAATGCCAGAACAAGAAAACATAGAAATTGAAATAAAACCAGAAGACATAAAAATAGATGTTTATAGAAGTGGAGGAGCCGGAGGACAATCAGTAAATACAACAGATTCTGCAGTCCGTATGACTCATATTCCAACTGGAATAGTAGTAACCTGTCAAAATGAAAGAAGTCAGTTGCAAAACAAAGAAAAAGCTCTTCAAATATTAAAATCAAAAATCTATGAAGAAGAAAAAAGAAAACAAGAAGAAGAATCTGGAATGGAAAGAAGAAGTAAAATCGGAACAGGAGATAGATCAGAAAAAATAAGAACTTACAATTATCCACAAAACAGAGTAACAGATCACAGAATTGGGTTAACTCTAAATAAATTAGATAGAATAATTGAAGGCGACTTAGAAGAAATAATAGAAAGTTTGATAAATGAAGATCAAAAAAGAAAACTTGAAGAAAGTGAAAATTAAAGATATATTAAAGCCAAAAACTGTTCATGAAAATGAAAAAAAACTTGCTCTAATGCAAGTTTTAAATCTATCAATGCCCGAAATACTATTAAATAAAGAGAAAATATTAACAAATAAAGAACAAAAAAAATATAGAAAATTAGAAAAACAAATTAATAAAGAACTTCCTATTCAATATATATTAAAAGAATCATATTTCTATAATAAAAAATTTATAGTAAATAAAAATGTATTAATACCAAGACCAGAAACTGAATTATTAGTCGAAGAAACTAATAAATTAATAAAAGATAAATTCAGTGATAAAAAAATAAATATTTTAGATATAGGAACAGGATCTGGAATAATTGCCATAACTTTAAACATTTTAAATAAAAATTCTAATGTAATAGCAACAGATATATCTAAAAAAGCTTTAAAAATAGCTAAAAAAAATCAAAAAATACATAAAACAAAAGTAAAATTTATTAAAACAAATTTATATAACAAAATAGATGAAAAATTTGATGTAATAATAAGTAATCCGCCATATATTCCAAATAACTCAAAAAATATAGAACTAAAAGTTAAAAATAATGAGCCCCAAATAGCATTATATGGAGGAAAAGATGGATTATATTATTATAGACAAATTATAAAAGATTTAAAAACTATTACAAAAGAAAATCATATCATAGCATTTGAAATAGGAGAAAACGAAGAACAAGAAATAGAAAAATTATTAAAAAATAATTTTCCAAAAGATAAAATTATAATAAAAAAAGATTTTAACGATTTTAACAGGTATATTTTTTCTATATCACAAATTGACAATAATAAAATAATATAGTAAAATCTTACTTATAATATGGGAAGTGATTGCTATGGAAAAAGCTAAAATATTTATAATTTATGAAGAAGGGCAAATATCAAGTCTAGCTTTTGAAGAATTAGTATATATAAAAGGTGAAGGAGAAAGTGAATACACCTTTTTTAATAGAGCAAAAGCTGAAATTGAAAGACTAAAAAAAATAAATTTTCGTGATTATTTTACCCCTGATAATGTAATAAAAGTAGCATTCCCAGAAACAACTAAAATAGAAGAAAAAGTTAATGAAAAATTATCTAATCAAGCTGTAGAAATAAAAAATACACATGTACATCAACAAGCAGTAAATAAATGCTTAGAAGATGTATTATCAGGAAAACAGATATTATGAAATAGTTCAAAGTATGATTTAGGAAAGCAAATGTTTGTTAGTCAAGATGTAGGAAAAAAAAGAAATAATCAAGAAGATTCAGCATTAATATTAGAACATCCTCAAAATAATGACTTTAAACTAATAGCAGTAGCAGATGGAGTCGGAGGAGAATATGGTGGAGAACTAGCAAGTAGACATGTTTTAGTTAAACTTTCTGAGTGGTTTAATAGTTTACCACCTCAGCTATATAATAATATGCCCGCTATACAACAATCTTTAGATTATTTACTGTCCCATATAATGGATGATTTAGTATACATACCAAAAGGAGCAGCAACAACATTATCTTGTGCTATAATAGGAAAAGACCAAACATTAATTACTAATATAGGAGATTCTAGAGTATATACCACCAAAGATCAAAATATTACTCAAGAAACAAAAGATGATTCAATAGTGCAAGCTCTATATGAAAATGGTAAAATTCCTAATAAAGAAATAATGAGATTTAATGTATATAGTAATGTCATTAGACAAAGCATCAACAAACAAAAAGAAGCAGATCCTCATTATAAAATCATTAATAATAGTAATTATGATAGAATAATAGCAGTAAGTGATGGAGTATCAGATTGTTTAACAACAGAAGAACTTAAGAATATTATAACAATATCAAAACCAGAATATGTTGCTAGTAATATAGTAGATAAAGCTTTAAATACAACTAGTACATTGTCTTCAGTAATAAATAATTTACCAAATGACGAAAAAAGACAAGTAGTAAAAAATATTAAAAATAAAGAAGACTATTATCAAACTATATATGGAGGAAAAGATAATACCTCAGTAGCAGCATATATAAAAAAATAAAAAATGAATAAAAAATAAGAATAAGTCTCAATAAATATATAGGTGATATAAATGAAAAGATTTATTCTTATTTTTTTAGCCTTATTAGTATTAGTTGAGGTAACAAAAACATATAAAGAAGATTATTATATAATACCAGAAGAGTCAATAAGAATAAGAATTTTAGCAAATAGCAATAGCATAGAAGATCAGCTAATAAAAAAAATAGTTAAAACAAATATAGAATTAGAAGTAGAAAATGATTTAAAAGACTCAAAAAATATAACTACATCAAGAACAATAATAAATAATAATTTAAGTAAATATGAAAAGTTAATACAAAATGTATTAAAAAACGAAAATAAAAATCAAGAAATAAATATAGATTTTGGCTATCATTATTTTCCAGAAAAGAAATATAAAGGAGTAAAATATGAAGCCGGAGAATATGAATCTTTATTAATAACACTTGGTGAAGGAAAAGGAGATAATTGGTGGTGTGTATTATTTCCACCAATATGCTCTTTAGAAGTAGAAGATGAAAACACAACAGATATAGAATATACATTATTTGTAAAAGAAATGTTTGAAAAGTATATCAAATAACATTTCTTTTTTTATT
>CALVPC010000049.1 GCA_944350405.1 uncultured Bacilli bacterium | reverse complement strand
GTCCACTTTTTTCCAGCATATGTAACAGTTTGACCTGCACTATAATTACCAAGAGGAATTCCTTCCCATAATTTATACCAACCAGCATGAAGTGTTATATCCCCTGCTATACTATATACGTCGCTAGACAAATATTGCGATTTTCTTCTAGTTTCAGTCCCATTTGTTATATATGTATCATAGTGATTATATAAATAATCCTCATTATATCCAAACGCATTATATAAATCACCATATGTATCCGCATAATAAAGCCAAGGATGATCTTTATAATATAATGAATTATCATGTACTGCTGTAGAATCATCATACCAACCTACGAACATATAATTATTTGCTTTAGTGGGAGTACATAATTCTCCAATTGGTTCACCATATGTTACTTGTTTTGTACCACTACACCCACTACCACTATAAGAATCATAAGTAATCGTATAAGTATTTGGAGTACATATTGCATATAGATTTATATTTTCGTCCAAATAAGTTGTAGCCCCCGAATCATATTTTCGACCTGTACCACTTGCATTTGTATTCCAACTACATGTATGACCTGTCTTACTTATCGTAGATAGTGTAACCTGTTTATGACCAGCCCACACCGCTGTTAAAGTGGCATTGCTTTTTCTTACCCAATTACCATTACTATCTGTATAACCACTAACATTTTTTACAAAATTACCACTACTATTTATAACTTGCAAACCACTCTTTTTATCATACCATCCTAAAAAACTATTTGAAGTTGTAACTGGATCCACAGACGAAATAGTAGCTCCTTGATTATTAGCACTATAATTTAGTGTGTACTCTCTTTTTGGATTAGTTATTGATAAAGAAGAAGATCCATAAGTTACAGTAACACTAGTAGATCCTGAAGTGGTAGCATATTGATTATCTAAAGTTATTGTATATGTATTAGGATTACATACAGCATATAAAGTCATCGAACGACTTAACCCACTAATTACTTCCGAAGAATCATAACTATTTCCTGATCCATCAGATCTACTATTCCACTTACATGAATAGCCATCTTTTTCAACTTGAGGTAAAGTCACAACCGGTGCAAGTTCTGGATAAACCACATCTCCTTTATAAACATCATCAACGAAGATACCAAAATCACCAATCCATCTTCCTTCACTATCTGTATATCCCTCAACATTTGGCATTAAATTACCTTCACTATCTATTAATTTAGTAGTGGTATTTATATAAAATCCATCAAATTCATATTTAACTGTTAAGTCATCTAATGAAGATATTGTTGCTCCTTGTGAATTTTCATTAAAACCAACTATATACTGTCTTTCTGGTTTAACATAATTACCTACCTTATTTTCTCCATATTTTACAATCATTTCAGGAGATTCTACATGAATATTAGTAGATTCTATCACATACTCTTTTGGTTCAAAGTTAGCAATATACTCTCTATCCCCAGTAGAACCTTTTTCTATTGTAACTGTAAGACTAGGACTATCTCCATTACTACCAGTCCAACCGATAAAATTATAACCTACTTTAGTTGGATTAATAAGAGTAAACGTCTCACTATCCTTATTATATGTAGAAGGATTACCAGTTACACTACCACCATTTAATGTATATTTAATTGTATATTCTGTTGGCAATTTAGAAAACCAAACAGCATACAAAGTTATTACTTCATTATTATCTATTGGTAAATTTTTTACTTCTTGTTCATCAACATACTCAGCCTCTGTAGCATCTTTATTAGTACTCCAACCTATAAAGTCATACCCTTCTCTAGTAAATGTGTTTTTTCGTAATTTATTATTCTCATCATACAAAAAAACACTATTATACATTCTACCTTCTCCGCCATTAGCATCGTATATTACTTCATAAGTCTCACCATCTACTCTTTGTTCTGCTTCTACTTGCAACTTTAAAAACGCTTTATATTCAGTCATATTTTTAAGTTCTTCTTCTCTTTCACTATCTAACCATATTCTTAATTTATAATTTATTATCTCTTTTTTATATATTACCCCACTATCAATAAGACCATCTAATTCTGAAAGATTAAAAGGTCCATATTCTTCTCCATTTATCTCTAATCCCGCTTTTAAATATTCTAGAGGTAATATCTGCCCACTATACCCTTCCGGAGCTTCATTTACTATTTTTATATCATAATATGCTGCTATACTACCAATATTTTTTATATTAAATTCAAATGATTCATCTTGCAATAGTCCTTCACTATCACTTAAAATACTTGCTTTAGCATTTAGATTCTCATAGTTTTCTGTAAGTTCTAACGAAACATCTCCAGTTGTTATTATCTGCTCATTAGAATCACTTGCACTACCTCTTAATATTGCATAACTTGTTCCTGAGATTAATGATAATAATCCTAATATTGTTACTAATAAACTTATTCTATATGCCAACTTTTTAGTATATTTATTATTTTCCATTACAATATCACCATCATACTATTTTCTCTATAGTAATTATACCCCCCCCCCAGGCGAAAAATCAAGTATATTGAAGAAAAATAATAAACTGTCTTATTACATACGACTAAAATATTTTATTTCCATTAAAAAAAGATCTAATACGATCTTTTAAAAAATAAATATTAAACTAAATAAACTTTTTACTAATCAAACTTTCTTTATTTACACCATTTAAATAATCTTTCACTAACATTGGCTTCTTTCCTGCAACTTGCAATTTTAATATTTTAACTTCCTTATCTAAACAAGCAACATATATACCATCTCTATCTATTCTAGTAATAGTTCCACATTCTTGATTAGTACAATTACAACTATCTAAACTAGAAAGAAGAATTTTTATAGTAATATCATCTAATTTAGCATGACCCCCCGGCACAGAAGATAAACCACGTATCTTATTATGAACATTTAAACCTGTATCAGCAAAATTTATATGTTCATCATATCTAGTAATAATCGGAGCTAAAACTGCTTTATCATTATCCTGTTTTATCCTAGAACAAGTACCATCAAATATACTAGGTAAAACCTCTAAAAGAAGTTCTGCTCCCAGTATAGACATTTTATGACTAACAATGTCATAAGTATCATTTATATCCACTTTGAATGATCTTTGTTTAATAATATCCCCACTATCCATACCTTTATCAGTATACATAATAGTAACCCCCATCTCTTCTTCACCATTTATAATAGCATGATGAATTGGTGCACCACCACGATATTTAGGAAGAATAGAAGCATGAACATTTACTGTATCATATTTGGGTGCATAAATAAGTTCCTCTGGAATTATTTGCCCATAAGCACAAGTAATAATAATATCTGGTTTATACTCTAAAATTTTACTATATTCATCCTTAATTTTTTCAAAAGACAAAACAGGAATATTATTAGAAATTGCACATTGTTTAACCGGACATGGAGTAAGTATCATCTTTCTACCAATTTTTTTATCAGGTTGAGTAACAACTAAAACAACATCAAAATTCCTAATTAACATTTCTAATACAGGAACACTATACTCTGGAGTTCCCATAAAAACCACTCTTTTATTCTTCAAATATATCACCTCTTAGGCTTACTAATTTTTTCTTCATTTAATTCAAACTGATACTTTACATTTTTCCTAAGTTCTAACTCTTTCTTTATAATATCAATCTTCTTTAAAAGCATTTTATATTCTTCTTTTTCCATAAATTCTTCGTACTTATTAGTAACAAGAGTCTTAAAACGTTCAAGTTCATCTAATACAATATCTACACTAGATGAATCATCACTATCATCTTCATCTATAATAGATAACATCATAATAAGCTTTTCTAAAGTCCTCTTACATTTTTTATCAATTAATTTTTCAATCAAAGTTGGATTTATAATAATCATTTCATTGACATTTATCATATCTTCAAAATTAAAATTATCCTTAGGTTTAACATTAAATCCTTTTAACTTTTCATACTCCATATAAGTTATTACATCTGTTTTAGCATCTTTCTTTACTACAAATTTTCTTTCACTAGACATTAAACCACCACCCTAAGAATTTTTTAATCTTTCATCTCTTTCTTTTGTGACTCTCTCCTGCTCACTTCTTCTATATTCTTCTATTTTCTTATGATCACCACTAAGTAAAATTTCTGGAACTTTCATCCCTTTAAATTCCCTAGGCTTTGTATATACAGGATAATCTAACAAATTAGAATCAAACGACTCACTTATAAGAGAATCTTTATTTATCACTCCATCTATTAACCTTATAACAGCATCACTAATTGCCATAGCAGGAATTTCTCCTCCAGTTAATATAAAATCTCCTATTGAAATTTCTTCATCTACTAATGATTTTATTCTATCATCAAACCCCTCATAATGTCCACATATAAGTATTAAATGTTTATATTTCACAAACTCTCTAGCTCTTTGTTGATTAAAAACATTTCCTCCTGGAGTAAGTAAAACAACATAGCTATCTTTAGTCTTTATACTAATCAAAGCATCATATATCGGCTGAATCATAAGAACCATACCAGCTCCACCACCAAATGGAGTATCATCAACCTTTCCATGTGGATCAAGAGTATAATCCCTAAAATTAATTAAATTTATTTTCACTTTTCCCTTATCAATAGCTCTTTTAATTATTGACTCGTTAAGAAATCCTTCAAACATTGATGGAAAAATTGTCAGTATATCAATCTTCACTTAAAAACCCCCTAACGTTTTTAAAATAAATTATATTATCTTTCACTTTATCAATAAAATTATTACTAAAAGGAATAATTATTTCCTTCTCACCCTGTATTATAAAAACATAATTTCCTCTACCATAATCAACTATATCCTCTACCGTACCAAAAAATTCATCATTAAAATAGCAAGAAAGACCTATATAATCCTCATAAACTAAAGAATTAGCATCTAAATTTAAATCATCTCTTAAAACATATACTTTCTTATTTATATATTTTTCTATTAAATTAATATCTTCCAATCCTTTAAAAACTACTAAATAATTACCTTTATGAATTCTATAATTAGAAAATATTTCTTTATTTTTATTATCACCTATATAAAAATTAAAACCTTTCTTAAGAATTCTATCTATATATTCAAAATTACTTTTTAGCTTAATTTCTCCTTTAAGACCATGAGTACCTAAAAATTTCCCAACATATACATACAATTCAATCACCTCAAAATCTACCAATATTATATCAAAATAATATAATAAAAAAAAGTCCAAAAGGACTTAAGCATAATTTCTTCTAAACATAAGTAATGTACCACCTACTAGGCAAATTGGAACTAAATAAATAGCAATATCACTTATACCAGTATCAGGATTTTCAGAAGTTGTAACTTCAGTTGTCTCATTCGTAGTAGATTGAAAATCATTATAATGTAATTCATATGATCTACTAAGAGTAGTAGTACTAGATGCTTCATAAACATCTCTATATACATATATTGTTGAATTATCACTCTTAAGTGCCACAGCTACTCCAACTACATATCCCTTACCTTGTTCAAGATTTTCGAATGCAAACGTTTGAGCTTCAGTCTTAGTCCATGAGCCCAAATCACTAGTAGAATTTACTGTAGGAATAAGAGCATTGATAGTAGCTTCAGAATCATTACTTTCTCCATTAAGAGTATATTCAAGATAATCTTGATATAAACTATCATCTTCTATTTTTGCTGAAGTATACCACACATCATATTTTTCAAAAAATGCTTTTACAGTATCATTTTGAGTAACATCTGTACCTACTATTAAACTATTAAAAAATGTTGTATCTTCTTGCAAATTACTAAATTGCTCTTCCGCATTTACTACTCCAATAAAACCAAAAAAGCATATTCCAACAATTAACAAACTAAATATTTTTCTCATAGTATCATCTCCTATAATATATAAATAATATAAAAAGTAAAAATAGTAAACATTTTTGTAAACTGATTTAAAAAGATTTACATATTTAATGTAAATCTATTGTCTTTGGAAATTTAATCTTAACCTCAGTAAACTCATTTAAAACAGAATCATATTCTAATTCACCATCATGTAATCTTATTATTTCTTTAGCAATTGATACTCCTATCCCACATCCCTTATCCTTAGAAGTGAAAAACAATTGATCAACAGATTCAAGTTCTTCTGGACTCATACCACATCCATTATCTCTAATATTTAGATAAATATTTTTATTATCAACAGACAAATTAATATTAATTCTCCCATCTCTTTTAATAGCCTCACAAGAATTTTTTAAAATATTAACAAGTACCTGTTTTAATCTACCATAATCCCCATTTATAAAAAGTTCATCATCATAATCGTATACTACTTCTACTTTATAAGCTTCAAAAACACTACTCATATTACTAATAACTTCTCTAATAAGTGAATCTAAATCCATAATATCTTTATCAACTTTAATCTTAGTATATCTACTAAAATTATCCATAATATCAAGTGTTCTATTTAGCTCACTTTCTATTATCTCATTATATTTTTTAACTTTATCAATATTATCATAATCCATCATCGATAAATAACCTTTACAAACTGCTATAGGGTTTTTAACTTCATGAGTTATCTTAAAAAGCGCATTTTTAAGATTCTTTTCTCTTTCTAATTCTTTTAAAGTTTGATTAAGAGATATAGTATCCCTAACCATATCAATAATAATTATTATTAACATACTAACTAAATAAAATATTACTAAACTTAAAAATATCTTTGCCAAAGTAAATATATCATTATTCCCTAAAATATACACTTCTTCAATAGTAATACAAACTCCCTCAATAAATAAAAATACAGAAATTACAAAACTATAAGACTTATTTCTAATAGCAAAAATAAAGAATATTATCAAATATATTAAATATTCTATAATCTTAATACTTATATGATAACCATTTGTATAATAAATAAATACCATAATTATAGCAATAACAATACTAGCTAACCTTCTCTTATACAAAATAGAAATAATAAATGGAATATTAAGTAAAATAATTTCATAAGTATTTTCGTAATTACCATAAGTTATAAGAAAAAAAAGAGCTACAAAATTACCTATATCTATTAAATATTTTTTAGAAATTTCACCAAAATTCTTATAATTAGCTTCTAGTATTAAAATCACTATACTAGGAAACAAAATAAATATAACATCTAAAATTACAGCATCAAAAAACGACATTTTTCATCACCAATTTAATTATATAAATTAAAAATGTCGTCATTTGTCGAATTATGTAATAACTATTTTATCTCATCAATATATTTCTTTAATTGTTTAGAATTACTACCTAATATTATTTTTAATTGATTGTCAATTTCAACTATACCCTTAGCACCTAAATTAATAAT
>CALVPC010000048.1 GCA_944350405.1 uncultured Bacilli bacterium | reverse complement strand
TTCTGTAGCATTATATACTTTTATAATATCATGTCCTGAGTATATTTCTTCTATGTGGCCATTTAAACGTCCTAATTCTCTTTGTTGTGCATCAAAATATTTTTGAGAGTTTTTTAAAATTAAGGCCATAAGTGAAAATCCAATTAAACTTGCTGTTACTGCGGTTATAGCCATGATATGATCAGTTATTATCATCATTATAAGTGCACCAATTAGTAATGTTACTGAGCTTACTAATGTTGATATGCTTTGATTTAGACTATAACATATTGTGTCAACATCGTTTGTAACTCTTGATAATATATCTCCATAACTAGTTTTATCAAAGTACTTTAAAGGTAATTTATTAATTTTTACCGATATATCATTTCTTAAACTTTTAGAAAATTTATTGGTAACAATATTCATTATAAATCCTTGTATATAACCGAATATTGCACTTAAAGAATAAATTATTATTAAAAATATACCTATCTTTTTTACTTTATCTAAATCTATACCAGTCATTAAACCATTTGTTATAGTATCTGTTATTTCTTTTAATTTATCTGGTCCAATTATTGAGAATATTGCTGATATCATCGCAAGTATTAAAGCTGGTATAATTAGTGGTAAATATTTTTTTATATATTTAAATAGTTTTTTCATTGAATCTTTGAAATCATTTTCTTTTTTGTGTTTATTCATTTTCTACTTCCTCCTTACTTAACTGAGAAAGAGCTATTTCTTTATATGCTTTGCAATTTTTTATTAGTTCTTTGTGCGTACCATTTCCTATTATTTTTCCATCTTCTATAACAAATATTTTATCAGCATTTTTTATTGTTCCTATTCTTTGCGCTACAATAAGAACTGTTGCTTCTTTTGTTTTATTTCTTAACTCTTTTCTAAGTAGATAATCTGTTTTATAATCTAGAGCACTGAAAGAATCATCAAAAATATAGATTTCTGGATTTTTAGCTATTGCTCTAGCAATGGATAGGCGTTGTTTTTGTCCTCCACTTATGTTGGTTCCAGCCTCTGCTAACATTGCATTATATTTATCTGGCATTTTTTCTACAAATTCTTTTCCTTGTGCTACTTCTATTGCTTCTATTAAATCAGATTTTTTAACTTTTTTACCATTTTTAGTACCAAGTCCTACATTATCTAAAATAGTTCCTTTAAACATAATGGCTTTTTGAGATATATATCCAAGTTTGTCATATAATTTTTCTAATTTATATTCTTTAACATTAATTCCATCTACTAATACTTCACCTTCTGTGGCATCATAGAATCTTGGTATTAAATTAATGATAGTACTTTTTCCACTTCCTGTTCTTCCAATAAAGGCAACTGTTTCTCCTTTGTTTGCCTTAAATGTTATATTTTGTAACATATACTCTTCAGCATCTGGATATTTGAAAGATACATTTTTAAATTCTACTGTTCCTTTTTCTTTTCCTTCTTCTTTTGTTCCATCGCTCATAGAATTTTTAGTTTCTAAAACTTCTAATACTCTTTTTGCTGCAACACTTGAACGTGGATATATAATAAATATTATTGTAAGCATCATAAATGACATAACTACTTGCATAGCATAACTTGAAAATACTACCATGTCACTAAATATAGTTATTCTATCTAACATATTAGCTTCATTTATTAAATATGCTCCAATAAAATATATAGAAAGGTTTAATCCTTGCATTATTATGTTCATTACTGGAGACATTAAAGCCATTATTTTTCCTGTAAATAAATGCGTACTTGTTAATTCTTCGTTGGCTTGTTCAAATTTATTTTCTTGATAGCTTTCGGCATTATAGGCTCTAACTACTCTTATTCCTGTCAGATTTTCTCTGGTTATTCTATTTAAATTATCAGTAAGCCATTGAATTTTTTTGAATTTTGGAAGAGCTACTAATACTATTACTGCTATCATTACTAATAGTATTACTACTGCTACGGAAGTAGCAAAACTCCATTGTATACTTTTGCCTGCTATTTTAGTTATGGCCCATGTTGCCATAATTGGTGCTTTGATAATTACTTGTAATCCCATTGATATCAATGTTGCTACTTGAGTAATATCGTTTGTAGTTCTAGTAATTAAACTACTTGTAGAGAAGTTTTTAATTTCTTCTGCACCAAAGCTACTAATTTTAGTATAGACATCTCTTCTTAATTTTTTGGAAAAACTTGCTGCTATATATGAAGCTAAATATCCAACTAAAACAGATGAGGCCAAGCTTCCTAAGGCACATAAAAGCATTTTTGATCCAGGATTTAAAATATCTTTAATTTGAGTACCTTCAGTTTGTACATATGTAGTTATTTCAGTCATATAATCTGGAATTTTTAAGTCTAAATAAACTTGTAATGTTATAAAACATATACTTATTAAAATAAATATTATTTCTTTCTTGTTTAATTTTTTTAATAGTTTTAACATTTTTCCTCCCTATATATTATTTATATTATTTTTTATTTTTTCTAGCACATTAAAAAATACTTCTTTTTCTTTCTCCGTTATATTTTCTAGAAGCGCTTCTTCTATTTCTGAGATAGTTTTTTTACAAGTATTTACATATTCTTTTCCTTTAGAGGTAAGTATTATTTTTCTTTTTCTTTTATCATTATCTATACTTTTTCTTTCTATTAAGCCTTCTCTTTCCATGACATTTAATATTTCTGTTGTGGTTGATCTTCTAATGTCTAAAACTTGTTCAATGTTTTTTTGATATATATCATCTTGTGTATTATCAATATATCTTAATATAAACATTTGAATATTAGTTACATGATTGTGTAATTTACTATCAATTTTTCTTTTCATTTGATTAGATAATATTTTAAAAATAAGCCCTATATTTTTATCTTGATTCATTTAAAACCTCTCTTTTTTTGTTAGTGCACTAACATTGTATATTAATTGTTTTATGATGTCAATCTTTTTCACAATAATTTCAAAAAAAAATTAACTATACCATTTACGTATAATTAATTATTTTTATCTGTTTTTACTAAATAGAAATTGCTTCTTTTTTCTTCAGGTGATTCTTCATAATCGAATTCTATCTCTATATTTGTTAATGAGACTATATATAAGATTTCAATGTGATTTATTATTTCTTTTAGTTCTACTAAATTAATACTATTTTTATTTATTTCTTTTAGTTTTGTTATTACATATTCGTATATATGATTTAATTCTTTAAATAGTGAGCCATACATTAGACTTTTTTCATTAAATTCTTTTAGGATTTGTTTTAAAGACTTTATATTTTCTATAGTATATATAATGTTTTCTTTTCTTGGTAATACTACCCCATCTTTTGATATATATAGATATTTATTACTTTTTATATCTATATATATCGTTAGAAGAATATGTTTGTGTTCAATATTGTTGTCAGTTTTTTCTAATATACAAATGCTTTCACTATTAGTATATCCATCGCTATACATTTCTATCATATTATCCGTTGCCACATATATATTATCTATTTTTATTTCTTTCATATCTACTTGCCTTTCTTTTTGAATAATTATTATATATAAAGTTTTAGATAAAATCAATGCATAAAAAAATAAAAGGAAAATTCCTTTTATTTTTAGCATGCTCTAAACGAACTTAAAATTATTACAAGTAATATGTATAAAACTACTGCTATTAATAAACCAGATGATCTATGTGTGCAAGTTGGTACTACTTCTTCGCAACATGTTTGATTATTCATAATTACACCTCCTTAAATCCAAGCACCTAGTATAATTATTAGTAAGATAAATAAAACTAATACGATTGCTGATGATGAAACATAATTCATATTTATTCCTCCTTTTTTCTTGTTCTAGATTATTTTATGGGATATAGACAAATTTTGTGAATATATCTGACTAATTATTGTAAATAATCAATATTTTTGTTATGATAGATTTGTAGTGTTTAAAGGAGGATTATATGAAAAACTGGAAAAAAATATTAGTAATTACTTTAGTAATTGTTTGTGTTGTAGGTTGTGGAAAGATTCCTACTCTTAAAAATGGTGAGGAGGCTGTGGTATCATTTGAATCAGGTGGTATTTCTGTTGATACATTATATAACAATTTAAAAGATAAATATGGGGTTCAAATGCTTATTGAATTAATTGATACTGAGATTTTGAATAACATGTTTGAAGAAACTGATGAAGAAAAAGATTATATTAAGGAACAAGTTGATGATGCTAAAAATTATGCTGAAGAAAATGATATTGATTTTAGTTATCTTTTAGAAGTTAATGGATATGAAAGCACTGATGACTTTGAAGAATCTATAAGACTTGATTATCGTAGAAATCTAGCTGTTAATAATTATGTTGAAGATACTATTAAAGAAAAAGATATTGAAAATTATTATGAAGATGAAGTTTATGGAGATATACATGTAAAACATATTTTAATTTCTCCAGATACAAGTGATGATATGACTTCTGAAGAACAAGATGCTGCTTTAGAGGAAGCAAGAAATAAAGCATTAGATATTATTGAGCAATTAGATGAGGGAGAAGACTTTGAGGAACTTGCTAAGAAGTATTCTGATGATGCAACTAACGCTAGCGATGGCGGGGACTTAGGATGGATTTCTACTGGTGATATGGTCGATGAGTTTGATGCTGCTGCATTCGCTCTTGAAAAAGGAAAATATACAACTAGTCCTGTTAAAACTACTTATGGTTATCATATAATATACAAGGTAGATGAAAAGGAAAAACCTGCACTTGAAGATGTGAAATCTGAAATTATTTCTACTTTAGCTCAAGAAAAGTTAAATAATGATCCTGTTCTTTATTATGAAACTTTAGAAGATATAAGAAAAGATGCTGGATTAGAAATAGAAGATACAGATCTAAAGAATGCTTATAGTGTATATATGAAAAATTTAAAAAATCAACTTAAGAATCAATCTTAATCTACAACTATTAAAAAGCGAATACTTTTAATTATTAAAGTATTCGCTTTTTATTTTACTTCAAAGCCTTTTTGATACATATAATTTTTTATTTTATATTCTAATATGGTGCCAGTATACTTTTTTGACATTTTATCGTAGGCTTTCTTATATTCTTTTTGATATATTTTACTATCATCAAATTTAAAGGCTTCTAGGCAATTTTCTATATCAGTTTTATAATATCCTTTTTCAATAAGTGACATTAATATCTTGTTTTTTAACATATTAGCTGATTTATTTGTATTTAAATTTATTTGTGTTTTAATATATTTTTTTATTTTATCTTCTTGTAAACTTTTAGTAAATATTTCTAATTCAGTATCAATTAGATTTTCATTGATCCCTTCTTGTAATAACTCTTTTTTTATTTTTATAGGGCCTTTATTTTTTAAATTTATTTGGTCATATATATAGGCTTTAGTATAACTTTTATCATTTAAGTATCCTTCTTCTTGTAATTTTTTTACTACTGATTTTATTATTTCTTGTTTATATTCTTTTTTCTCTAATATTTTTATTATTTCTTTGGGTGTACGCATTTTTGTATTGATTTGTTTTAATGCTAGATAATACGCTTCATAATAACTATTATCTTTTAAAAATAATTTAAGATCTTGTTCTTCTATATAGTTTTTAGATAAAATGTTATATTTAATAATTACATCTTCATATATTATATATTCTTTACCACTAATTAATACTTTATATTTTCCTAATCCTATATATTTATATTTTTCTATTTTCATATTTTCTCCTTTTAAAATAAAAAGGTCTAATATTTTATAATAATTAGATCCTTTTCCACTTCTTCCAGTGCTTTTCCAATTGGTTTGGAAGATATATATTCATCTTTATTCATTTGCAAGTGTCCTGTTTCTTTTATTTCATTGCTTCTTTGTGCTGCGATATGAACTAATCGATATTTGGAATCTACATGCAATAATAATTTATCAATTGACGGATATATCACTGTATCACACTCCTAATATAAGGATATAATAGATTCAGTTAATTGACAAGTGAAGTGATTAAATTAGACATTATTTTACAATTATTATTTTAATTTTTGGATAAACTATTATATAATTTATCACTATATAAAGTAAATAAGTACTTCTGTGATATTGCAATTAAATATACTGCTGCTAAAAAATCTTTTTGAAAAATTAAGGCAATATTAAGTAATTTTTTATGCACTTCTTGTTTATCTTCTGAATTCATATATTTATTATAAATGTATCCTATTAACATTTTCCCTTTTAAATTTTTATCTAGTGTTAGATAACTTAAATTTTTGGCTTCGCGTATTAATTTTCTATTAAATACATCTATATTATAAACTTTTTGTTCATCTAAATCAAAAATTGTTCCTAAGTATTCTAAAGATTTGTTTATTTCTACATCTATCTTTTTATTTTGTTTTATATTGGATAGGATATTTTTGTATCTTTGATTTTTAAATATTTCTGTTAGTAAAGTATCCTTTTCATTTGATAAAATTTGTTTAAATAAAGAAATATAATTGTTACTAATTTTATTATAATTTCTTTCTAAGTCTCCTTTTTTAAATGTATAAATATTTCCTTCTAATTTTTTATAATATTTCATGGTATCGTTATATCCCAGTTTTATGTTTTTTTTAGCAGTTGTGGGATTGAAATCTAAAGTAAACATATGCTTGTCGCTATGCTTTATGTAATCAATCTTTACATCGCTATTTTTGACTTTTTGTTTTATTCCTATTGCTGATAAGTCTACTGCTATTACTTCATCTGCTCCCATGTCAATAGCTAAATTTATAGGTAAATTATCATAATAGCCACCATCTATATAGTTTTCTCCATCTATTTCTTTTAATTGTATAGCTGGAAAACAAGTTGCTGATGCTATTATATATGATATTAATTTCCCTTTGGGAATTGCTTCTTTTGTTAACATTTTTGGTACTTTTGTTTTTAAGTTTACTGTTACTAATCCATAATCTATTTTTGACTTTCTAATTTTTTCTTCATCTATAATTTTTGAGATGAATTCCTCACCTTTTTCTATATTTAGACCTTTGTTAGTCACTAATTCTTTTACGATTTTAGGATATTCTTTAGGATTTTCAAAAGTATAGTTAAATATAGTATCACTTTTTATTGTTAACCATAATTTTTTGGCTTTTTTATAGTCTCCAGTTACTAATAATGCACCATTTATTGAACCTATAGACGTTCCTGTTATTATATCAATCTTTATTCCTAATTTTTTTAAGGCTTTATAAACACCAAGTTGGTATGAACCTTTAGCTCCTCCACCAGACAAGACTAAAGCTCTTTTCATATTACCACCTCATATTTTATTATAGCATAAAATAATTTATTTAGCCTTTTATTAAATAATATTTTTATATTTATTATTTATTTGTAGATTTTTTTTGAAAGCGCACAATTAATGTGCAATAAGACTTATAATTGTTAAATTGTCAATGGCGAGCAAAGCGAGTTTATTTTAACCATTGA
>CALVPC010000047.1 GCA_944350405.1 uncultured Bacilli bacterium | reverse complement strand
TTTTTCAAATCCTAGGTGATGAAATGGTAAAAATTTTATTTTTTCTATATTATTTATTTTTTTTTAGATATTTTTTTAATTTTTTTAAGTATTCTATATTGTCATTTATATTCGGAATTATTACTTGTCTTATCCAGACTGGTTTGTTACTTTTGTTTAAAGCTTTTATAAAATTTTCTGATTCTTCTATAGTGTGTCCGGTTAAATTTTTGTATCCTTGTTCTGAAGCATATTTTATATCGAAAATTATTAGGTCTACTAAATTTAATATTTCTTTATATTTACCTATGCCACAACCAGCGGTATCAAGTGTTACGTGAATATTTTCTTTTTTCAACTTTTTTACAGTTTCAATTAGAAAATCTATTTGAAGAAGTGGTTCTCCTCCAGAGAATGTTACTCCACCATTATTTCTTTTAAAATAAGGTTTGTTTTTGATTAATTTTTTTACTAACTCATCACTAGTATAATTTGGTTTCTTTAAAGTCCATGTTTCTGGATTATGACAATATTTGCATCTTAATTTACAACCATTTAAGAACACAACTGTTCTAATTCCTGGACCATCTACTAGTCCTAGGGTTTCGATAGAATCTATACTTCCTGTCATATTGTTTCATGAAATGTTCTAGATATTACTTCTTCTTGTTGTTTTTTAGTTAATCTATTAAAACGAACAGCGTATCCTGAGACTCTTATTGTTAAAAGTGGATATTTTTCTGGATTGTTCATAGCATCTATTAGAGTTTCTCTTGTTAAAACATTAACATTTAAGTGATGAGCATTTTGAATAAAGTATCCATCTAGAATTCCTACTAAATTATCTATTTGTTCTTCTTTAGTTTTTCCTAAAGCTGTTGGAACAATTGAGAATGTGTTTGATATTCCATCACGGCAACAGTTTTGGTAGTCTAATTTTGCTACGGAATTTAGTGAGGCTAGGGCACCATGTGAGTCTCTTCCGTGCATTGGATTTGCTCCGGCAGCAAATGGCACCCCCGCTTTTCTTCCGTCTGGGGTTGCCCCGGTTTTATTACCATATACAACATTAGATGTTATAGTTAACACAGATAAAGTAGGATATGCGTTTCTGTAACATTTATGTTTTGATAATTCTTGATAGAATTTTTCTAAAACTTCTTTAGCAATGTTGTCTACACGATCATCATCATTTCCATATTTGGGAAAGTCTCCTTCTATTTTGAAATCTATACTTATTCCATCTTCATCTCTAATTGGTCTTACTTTAGCGTATTTGATTGCTGATAGACTATCTGCTACTACAGAAAGTCCTGCAACTCCATAAGCCATTAATCTGTTTACGTTGGTGTCATGAAGTGCCATTTGGCTTTTTTCATAAGCATATTTATCGTGCATGTAATGAATAATGTTCATGGCATCAGAGTAGATTTTGGCTATTTTTTCTAGTGTTTCAAAGTATACTTTTTTTACTTTGTCATATTCTAGTACTTCATCTTTATTTTTTTCTATTCCTTCGATAACTAAATCTTTTTTTACTTCGTCTATTCCGCCATTTATTGAGTATAAAAGGGCTTTGGCTAGATTGCAACGAGCTCCAAAAAATTGCATATCTTTTCCTTCTCTCATAGCAGAGACGCAACATGCTATAGCATAGTCATCTCCATAAATAGGCCTCATCACATCATCATTTTCATATTGAATAGCATCTGTTTCAATGCTCATTTTTGCACAATATTTTTTGAAGTTTTCTGGTAATTTTTCACTCCACAGTACAGTCATATTTGGTTCTGGAGCTGGATCTAGATTGGTTAGAGTATGAAGAAGTCTATAACTTGTTTTTGTTACCATGCTTTTTTCTTCTGTTGTGATGCCTCCGATTGAGCAAGTAACCCATGTTGGATCTCCTGAGAATAGTTCGTCGTATTCTGGTGTTCTTAGGTGTCTTACTAATCTTAATTTAATAACAAAATTGTCAATTAATTCTTGAATTTCTTGTTCTGTTATTTTATTTTCTTTTAAATCACGTTCAAAATAGATATCTAGGAATGCATCTACTCTTCCTAAGCTCATTGCAGCACCATTATTTTCTTTTACTGCAGCTAGATATCCTAGATAAAGCCACTGCACAGCTTCTTTACTGTTTGTAGCAGGTTTTGAGATGTCAAATCCATAACTTTTAGCCATTTCAGTTATTTCATCTAAAGCGTTTATTTGCATGCTTACTTCTTCACGTAATTTGATTAAATCATCTGTCATATCTCCAGTTAAATTTTTTAAGTCTTCTTGCTTTTCTTGCTTTAAAAAATCTGTTCCATATAATGCTATACGGCGATAATCTCCAATTATTCTTCCTCTTCCGTAGGCATCAGGAAGCCCAGTTAGAAGTCCAACGTGTCTAGCTTTTTTTATTTCGTCAGTATAAGCGTCAAATACTCCTTGATTATGAGTTTTTCTAAATTCATTAAAATACTTATTAACATCTTTGTTTAATTCATAGTTATATGCTTTTAATTCTTGATAAACCATTTTTATTCCACCATAAGGGTTTACTATTCTTTTTAATGGTTTATCTGTTTGAAGCCCTACGATTATATCATCTTCAGGGCAAATATAGCCTGGTTTAAAAGAATTTATTCCAGACATATTGTCAGTATCTATATCTAATACATGTTTTTTTAGTTCTTCTTTTAATAATTCTGTACAAGTATTCCATATTTTAGTAGTTTTTTTAGTTTTTCCTTCTAAAAATTTTTCGTCACCTTGATAAGGCGTGTAATTTTCTTTAATAAAGTTTTCAACATTTACTTTTGTTTGCCATATACCTACGTTAAAATTTTTCCACTCTTTTTTCATATCTTCCCCTCCAATTATATTTTAACATTATATTTATTTTTTCAATAGTTGCATTTGCAACATTTAGATTTTTTTGTAAAAAAAAATAAATAATATGGATGGTGTTATAAATTTTGTTTAATATTATTCAATAAAAAAGAGAAAACTATATTTTCTATACTTTTCCCTTTACATTTTACTTTTTATTTTTAATTTTTATCTTTTATAATTATGTTACCTGTCATTTCTTTTGGTATTTCTAATTTTAAAATGTTTAATATTGATGGTGCAATATCACTTAATTTTCCATCTTCAACTGAATATTTTTTATCACATACTATTAAAGGTACCTTATTGGTTGTGTGATATGTATGTGGTTTATTATTTTTATCTAGCATTTCCTCACAATTACCATGATCTGCTGTTATAATTAGTAGAATATCTTTTTGAAAAGATAATTCATACAAATCTCTTATACAATTATCTACACATTCTACTGCTTTTATTGCAGCATTATAATTTCCTGTATGTCCGACCATATCTCCATTGGCATAGTTTACAATAACAAAATCATAATCGTCTATTAGATATTTGATTTTTTCTGTTACTTCTTCAGCACTCATTTCTGGTTTTAAATCATAGGTTTCTACATCTTTTCTTGGAACAGATATTTTAGTAGTATATTTTAGTTCAATATCTCTATCGCCATCTATAAAATGCGTTACATGAGGATATTTACTTGTTTCTGCAATTCTCAAAGTTCTATAGCCATTTTTTGAAAGAACTTCTCCAATGGTATTTTCAGCACTATCATGAGTGAAGGCTGTTTTACTTTGTAAGTTATTGGAAACTGGCATCATAGTTAATAAATTAATATTAGGTAATTCTTTTGTTTTAAAGTGATTAAAGTTTTTATTAACTAAAGCTTCAAATAGTTGTGGTATTCTATCTGGGCGAAAATTGGCAACAATTAAACTATCACCATCTTCGATTGTTCCATTTTCATCAATAATTGTCGGAGGAATAAACTCATCATATATACCATTTTTATAACAGTCATTTATTAATGTTTCGTAATTAGTAATTTTAGGAGCTTCATTATTAACTAAAGCATCATAACATTTTTTAGTTTTATCCCACATTTTTTCACGATCCATAGCATAGTATCTTCCCGAAATGGTTGCTATTTTGCCTATTTTTTCTTGTTCTAGAAATTCTTTTAATTTATTTAAATAAATAAGAGCAGAATTATATGTAACATCTCTTCCATCTAAAAATACATGGATATATAAATCTTTTATATTTTCTTTTTTTGCCATTTTAATTAGAGCAAAAATATGATTTATATGAGAATGCACTCCACCATCTGATAGGAGCCCTAAAATATGTAATTTAGAATTATGGGTTTTTGCATAGTTGATTGCTTCTACTATATTTTTATTGATATAAAATGATCCATCCTCTAATGCTTTGTTTATTTTTTGTAGAGGTTGATCTATTATTCTTCCAGTTCCTATAGTTATATGCCCTACTTCGCTATTTCCCATTTGTCCTTTCGGCAATCCTACGGCTTCTCCACTTGCATCTAATTTAGAATGAGGAAATTCTTTTATTAATTTATCAAGTGCTTTTGTTTTAGCGTTTTTTACAGCATTTCCATAAGTTTCTTCGCGAAGCCCCATTCCATCTAGTATTGCTAATATTATCTTTTTCATATTATACCTCTTATAAATCCTCAGTTATGCAAAATGCTGCATAATATGGAACATATTTTATATTATTTTTTAATTTAAAATCGTCTAGACCAAGTCTTATTCCAAGCTTTAAGTCATATTTTTTCATTGATAAAGATAAACTTTTTGATTTAGAATTGTTTTCTCCATGTATGATCTCTATTGGAATAACTTTTCCTGTTCTTGTTTGCACTACTAAATCAATATAAGCTTTACCCCCAGAATGATAATTATAGAGATTAAAGCCATTATTTGTTAACGTTTCTGCTATGTTGTTTTCATATAATATTTCTAATAACTTATCATTTGTCATTAATCTATTACTTGTTATGTTCATCTTTTTATATAAAATTCCAGAATCATTATAATAAAGTTTGAAACTTTCTTCATCTTTAGACTTACTTATTGGGGCAATTAGTTCTTTTACTCTAATGCTTTTTAATATCATTTGATTTTCTTTCATAAATTCTATTGATTTTTCATATTCTTTACTTCTGGCTCCTTGTTTTATACTCCCGTATTGAAATTTTTTATTATCTTTTAATAGTTGAAGTGCTATATTGTTATATACTTCTTGTCCTCTTTTTATATCTATTAAATTATTTAATCCTAATAATTTATATTTTAATAATTTTATATTTTTAGAGTGTACATTACTTAAAAGATAATAGTTTTTATTTTCTTCATAATTTATAATTGCATTCGGATATCCTCCAGTTAAAACATAATCATTATATAATTCAAAAGCCATAGTGTGAAATGGACATTTTTTATTGTTTTTGAAAGAGTCTAGTATAAATTCAATCAATTGTTCTTTTCCTATATATTTTAAATATTCTGGAAAAGTTACTAAATCCATTTTTTTATAGTTAATTGTAGAATCTTTATATTTTTTTACCAAATTATTATTACTTGTTATCATAATTATATGATATTCTACTGTTCCAGTAAAAAGTTTTTTAATATTAGTAATTACTTTTTCTGTTACATTATCAAATATTATAAGAGAATCATCTTTAAAAATAGTTTCTAAAGAGATTGCTGATAAACCTCTTATTAATTTTTCTATAGTAGTGTTTTTTTCAATTACATAAGATAATTCTAAATTACCAGCACAATCAAAATAAATAGTATTTTTATACTCATTTTTCCCAAAATTTAAAATTGTATATGTTTTCCCTACACCACTATTTCCATATAATATCATTGGTTTTTTGTAAGCATCTAATTTCCATTTTATTAACTCATTTGTAATTTTTCGTTCCATAAAATGCACTCTCCTTACTATTTTTATGATTTAAGTATAATATAATTGCGTTATTTTAGTCAAGTAGAGGAAATAAAAAATTAGAAAAAGATAGATTTATTTTGTTATTTAATCTATCTTTTTCTAATCTTGGCTGATTTTTTAGAATTAGAAGTTAGCATTTCTGGTGTTACTATAGATCCAGCTTTATATCCTTTTTTATATGATATACAAAAATTTAAATTGTTTTCTTTAGCTAATTCATTTACTGATAATGAGCTAATTATATCATTTAAAGGATAGGTATCTATTGCTTTTTTTAGAGCTGTATTCCATTCTAAATTTTTTACTGCTTTATTAATCATGGCGTTTCTTATATTTTCATAATACTTTTTATACATCAAAAGGTCTTGATCCCAACTATCGTATTCTGTTACTTCATTTGTTATTTGATTATTTAATTGCTCTAAATGATAGTCTATAATTCCTATAGGAATTACATATTTATTATATTTTTTACTTATTAGTGTTTCTTTAAATTCTTTTAGTAAGCTATTTTTGTTACTGTTTTTCATAAACTATCTCCTTTTTGAAATTTATTTTATGCTAGATTGATATTCTTGTCAACTTTTTTAAATTAATAAATAGTGTCTATATACTTAAAAAACAAGGTATCCCTTGTTTATATTACAACTTTTCCAAATTCTAATTTTAATTTATCTGCAATAGTTACTATGAATTCACTATTGGTTGGTTTGGCTTTATCAATATCAATACTATGACCAAAAATATCTTCCATTAGATCCCAGCTTCCTCTATTCCAACTTACTTCAATTGCATGTCTAATTGCTCTTTCTACTCTAGATACTGTTGTATCATATTTTTTAGCGACTTCTGGATATAACTCTTTGGTAATACCTCCAATAATTTCTGGTCTATCATAAACAATCATTATTGATTCTCTAATATATTGATAACCTTTAATATGTGATGGAACTCCTAACTCATGTAAAATATTAGTAATTGATACTTGTAGATTATGTTTATAAAGATTGATAGATTTGTGTTCTACATCTTTTGTATCACTAATTTCTAATATTCTTTTTTCTAATTCTGCTAATTCAAAAGGTTTTAGTAAATAATAGTTTACTCCTTGTTCAGATACTCGTCTTATTATTTCAGAACTATTATAAGAAGTTAATACTATTACATTTTTATTAATACCTTCTTTTCTCATTTCTTCAAGTACAGTTATGCCATCTACTTTTGGCATTATTAGATCTAATATTATTAAATCAAACTCCTCTGTATGATTTCTTATAATATTTAATCCTTCCTCTCCATTACTTGCGGTAAATGTTACTTCTACTGCATGATTACTACTAAAATACTCCTCAATCATAGTGACTAATTCTTTATTGTCATCTACTAAAAGTAATTTGATTTTATTCATAAGTTCTCCTTCCTTACTACCACGCAACAACATTGTACTACAAAATAATAAGAAGTTCTAGAGCTTTTTTTAGCTTTTTTTGTCGAATTATTCTATTATTTGAAAAATACTTTTTAACTCTTCTAAATTAGAACTTAATTGTCCTATTACATATCCATCTATATTTGTTATTTTTTCTAGTTTTTCTAAAGTATATTTATTAACATTACCTCCATAAATAACTTTAATATTTACTTCGTATTTTTTTAATATGATATTTTTTATTAATTCTATAACTTCAGTAATATGTTCAATTGTAGGAATTTGTTTACCTTTAAATTCCCAATTTGGCTCATACACTAAAATTATATCTTGCTTAACATCAATATCTTTAAAATATTCTCTTATTTGTTTAGATATTACTTCTATAGTTTTTTTCATTTCATTTTGATAATATGTTTCTCCTAAAAATATAATAGGAATTATATTGTTTTTTAAGGATTCTTTAGTTTGATTATTAATTTTTTTT
>CALVPC010000046.1 GCA_944350405.1 uncultured Bacilli bacterium | reverse complement strand
ATAGCAATGATTATATATTTTACAAGTTTTAATAGAAAAACAGATACTATTACATTAGAAAATATTAGTGAGCAAAATGATAATGATATTACAATAAATAATATTATTATAGAAGAAAATAAAAATGTAAAATTTTTAAACTTTGATGTTCAAAAAAAATTAACAAATTTATCTCTAGTAGAAATTGAAATTCATTTATTATATCAAAATGAAATAGTATTTACAGATACTTTATCCATAGAAAATTTTGATGAAACTATAAAATTAGAATTAGAAGATTTTAATTATGATATTAATAATATAAAATTTGAATATATAGTAATGCAAAGTAGTATTCAAGATGATAGTACGACCCCAATAAAAACTGGTTAAAATAATTAATATCAAAGACTGTTAGAAATAACAGTCTTTTTGTTTGACAAACACATGTTTTATAAAATTAAAAAATAATGAAAAAATTATGAAAAGTATTTACAAAAAATATAGATAATAGTAAAATTGTGGTAGACAGTGGATAATGGTGGTAGAAAGTGGTGATATTCTATGTTGATGGGTGAGTTTCATCATAATCTTGATGAAAAAGGAAGAATCATAATACCTTCTAAAATTCGCGAGGAACTTGGGGAAAATATAATTGTTACTCGCGGACTTGAAGATTCGCTATTCATCTATTCAGAACAAGAGTGGTCATTAATAGTTTCTAAATTAAAATCACTACCATTCACCAAGAAAGATGCCAGAAGTTTTACCAGAATATTCCTGTCTGGTGCAACAGCCGCTGAATTTGATAAACAAGGCAGAATAAAAATACCAACTCCTCTTATAGACTATGCTTCACTATCTAAAGAATGTGTAATCATTGGTGTAAATGATAGATTAGAAATTTGGTCTAAAGAGAATTGGAATAAGTTTGTAAGCGATAGTAAAGAAGACTTATCAGATTTAGCAGACCATCTTTTTGAAACGAATTTCGAGATGTAAAATATGGAAAAACATACAAGTGTATTATTAAAAGAAGCAATAGACTATCTAAATATAAGAGAAGATGGTACTTATATTGATGCGACTCTAGGATATGCAGGTCATAGTGGGGAAATATTAAAACAATTAAATAAAGGAACTTTAATTGCTTTTGATAAAGATATTGATGCTGTAAACTATAGTCGCACAAAACTAAGCAAAATTGGAGATAACTTCAAAATTTATAATACAGGTTTTATAAACATCAAAGAAGTAATGGAAGATAAAAAAGTAGATGGTGTATTATTTGATCTTGGAGTATCATCTCCTGAAATAGATGAGGATAACCGGGGCTTCAGTTATATGAAAAATTCTAAACTTGATATGCGTATGGATCAAAATAGTAAATTAACAGCTTATGAAATAGTAAATACCTATACAAAAGAAGCCTTAACAAATATTTTTAGAAAATATGGAGAAGAAAAACATGCTTTGAAAATAGCAGAAAAAATAGAAAAACAAAGGAATATAAAAAAAATAGAAACAACTTATGAATTAGTAGACATTATTGATAAATGTTATCCATACAAAGAAAAAAGATTAACTCATCCAGCAAAAAAAGTTTTTCAAGCTTTAAGAATAGAAGTAAATAATGAACTTAATGAATTTGAAAAAGCATTAAAAGATTCGCTAGAACTTTTAAATATAGGAGGAAGGGTAGTAGTAATAACATTTCATTCTTTAGAAGATAGAATATGTAAAAATATTTTTAAACAAGCCTCTGAAGTAAATGAAGTAGTAAAAGGTATGCCAGATATACCACTTAATCTATTACCAAACTTTAAATTGATAACAAAAAAACCTATAATACCTAGAGATGAAGAAATAAGGAGAAATAGTCGTAGCAAATCAGCAAAAATGCGTGTAATTGAAAGGATAAAATAAAGGAGACAAAATTATGAAAAAAAGAAAAGGAAAAGTAAAATTTACAAAATATGAAATTGTTTTATTTTTAATAACAGGAATAATTTGTGCTTGTTATCCATTCATGAGTGTTTATAGTAAAAGCGCTCTTAGTGAAGTCAATTACGAAGTAGAAAGCAGCAGAGAACAAATTGCTACCCAAACTAAAAATAATGAAAGTTTAGAAATGAAAATAAATGAACTAGCATCACTAGACAACTTAGAAGAAGTTGCAAAAGAAATGGGTTTAAGTTATACTAGTAATAGCATTAAAACTATAGAGTAAGTAAGGTGATAAAAAATGAAAAAGAGTAAATACAATAATAAAATAATAAATATATTTATTGTAATTGCTCTTTTTTGTTTTTTAATACTTATTTATAGAACAGCATATCTATCACTTGCCAAAGAAGTAGACGGAGTAAATTTAAAAGAATTTGCTCAAAGTCGTAGTGTAGTATCTAAAACAATACCTGCCAAAAGAGGTAATATTTACGATAGAAATGGTGAAGCTTTAGCAATAAATGTCTCGTCATACACTCTAATAGCTTATTTAGATGAATCTAGAAGTGAAGGAGAAGATGAACTTTATCATGTAAAAGACAAAAAAAATACCGCCAAAAAATTAGCTACAGTAATAGACATGAAAGAAGACGACATATATGAAATATTAAACCAAGAAAACATGTATCAAGTAGAATTTGGAACAGCTGGTAAAGGGCTTACAGAACTAGAAAAAGAAGAAATAGAAAAATTAAACTTACCAGGAATTGACTTTATAGAAGACGTTAAAAGATATTATCCAAATGGAAGTTTTGCCTCTTATGTCTTAGGATATGCAACTACAAACGAAGATGGGAAAATAGTTGGGGAATTTGGCATGGAAGAATTATTAAATGATGTACTTTCAGGAACAGATGGATATACAACTTATCAAAAAGACTTAAATGGATATAAAATTCCTGGAACAAAAGAGGTAACAGTAGATGCTGTAGATGGAAATGATGTCTATTTAACAATAGATTCTAATATTCAATTTTTTGTAGAGCAAGCTATAGGAGAAGCTGAAGAAAACTATAACTTTGATTGGATGACTATAGTAGTAGCAGATGCTAAAACTGGAGAAATATTAGGAACAGGACAAAGTCCAACGTTTGATCCTAACACAAGAGATATTGAAAATTGGACTGATATTACAGTAGCAGAAGCTTATGAACCAGGATCAATAATGAAAATATATACATATATGGCAGCGATGGAAGCAGGAACTTATCGTGGTAGTGATAAGTTTAAATCTGGAGTATATGAAACTGAAGATGAAACAAAAATATATGACTGGTTGCCACAAGGATTTGGAACAATTACTTACGATCAAGGATTTATCGCATCAAGTAATGTCGGAGTTATCAATATAATGAATAATTTTATCAATAAAACTATTTTACAAGATTATTATAAAAAATTAGGATTTGGAACAAAAACAGGAATTACTTTAGCCAATGAAGTATCAGGGCAAATAAAATTTAATTATCAAACTGAAGTATATAATGCATCATTTGGACAAGGAATTACAACAACTCCAATGCAACATATAAAAGCATTAACTTCAATAGCTAATGATGGCATTATGTTAAAACCATATATAATATCAAAAGTTTTAGATGAAAATAATAAAGAAGTTTATACCGGACAAAGAGAAGAACTTGGCCAAGTAGCATCAAAAGAAACAACAGATAAAATGAAAGAATTAATGTATAATGTTGTTAACTCTAATTGGTATGGAGCAACGGGTACAATCTATAAAGTAAAAAACTCTGATGTAATTGGTAAAACTGGAACAGCTCAGTTAGTAAATGAAAAAGCAGGATCATACTATACAGATGATTACAATATGACTAGAAGCTTTGTTGGTATGTGGCCAAAAGATGATCCAGAAGTAATAATATATGCTTCAGTAAAACGTTCAGGAACTAGTACACCAATTTCTAAAGCTGTAACATCAATAATAGAAAATATGAATAAATATCTAAATATTTTTTCTGAAGAAGAAGATGATACAATAGAAAATTTTATAGTAGATAATTATCTTAATAAGACAAAAACAGATGTAGAAAGCAAAACAAAAAACGTAAAAAAATTATATATAGGAACTGGAAATAAAATAATAAATCAATATCCTGCCAAAGGAAGTATACTAAGTAGTAATGACACATTAATATTATTAACTAATAGTAATAATCCTAAAATACCTAATTTAAAAGGGTATAGTAAACAAGAAGCAAAAGCTGTATGCAATATGTTAAATCTAAAATGTACTTTTAAAGGATATGGATATATATCAAGTCAAAGCACATCTGATAAAAAAGTAACTTTTACATTAAAATAGTTAGATAAAATATAAAAATAACAAAACAGAGTTTTTAAAGAACTCTGTTTTATAATGAATAATAAAAGCAAATATGGCAAAATTTACCAAAAATTATAAAAATATATTATTCTTGATTAATAAATCCTGCAGCTTCTAATTTAGAAATAACTCTATCTTTAGCTTGCGAGCCTTCAATATTAATTAAAGATAAATCTCCTTTATCGTAGAACAAAACAGTCGGAGTACCAGAAATATCAAAATATTCATTATATAATTGTAAATCTTCATCACTTATATTACTAATATCCATAGCATAAGCAACTAAATCATATTCTCTTAAAACCTCAATAAAAGTAGGATAGAACGCTTCGCAGTGTTTACAAGTCTCTTGCATAGCATAAAGAATAAACGTATCATCATTATTAATTTTTTGAACAGCCTCACTAATACTCACTTCTTGTATATATTTATCATCACTATCAGAAAAAACAATAGATAACACTATTAATATAATAATTATAAATAAAAATATAATTAAACCTAACTTTTTTTTCATACAAAACACCTCGCATATAATAATACCACAAAAATCATAAAGATACAAAAATAGTTAATAAGCTATAATTGTAAACTGGTGGACATATTACATATAATATGGTATAATTATCAAATGAATTAATGGTGGTGGTTTTATGAATACCTTTTGCGCAGATACAGCTATTATTTGGCATTTTATTGGAGAAATTATCTATATAATTAGGATTATCATTCCCATAATAATAATAGTTCTAGGTATATTAGACTTAGGGAAAGCAGTAATGGCTGGAGAAGAAAAAGTAGTAAAAGAAGCTCAAAAGAGCTTTATAAAAAGATTAATATATGGTGTAGCAATATTTTTTGTATTTTCTATAGTAAAAGTTATATTTGGATTATTAGGTGTAGAAACAGATGAAGGAGATACAAAAGTATGTTGGGACTGTACTACCACACCACATAATAAAAGTTGTTTAAAATATGTAGAAGAAATTAAAGACGCTGAAGAAATAGAAGATAATAACAGTAATAATGATAGTATTTAATAAAAATAGTAAAATAAATAGAAAAATATCAAAAATTATTTGACTTTAGAGTATATTACATAGTAATATATATTTAGATAGATGAAAGAGAGGTTATAAATATATGGAATTAGCAAGTTTATTTCAAGTAGCCGTAGATTTTTGTACTGATACAAAACCAATTTGGCAATTTTTAGGTAATATTATTAATATTTTACAAATAGGAATTCCAATTATTATTGTATTACTTGCTACAATCGATTTAGGAAAAGCAGTAATGGCTGGAGAAGATAAAAAAATTAAAGAAGCCCAAAAAATGCTACTTTTGAGACTTATATATGGTGTAGCAATATTCTTCGTAGTAATAATCGTAAAAGTTGTATTTGGCTTAATTGGAGAAAATGTTGCTGGTGGAGATGCAGCGATATGCTTTAATTGTGCTACTAATCCAGGAAAGTGCTAATAAAGTAAAAAATAATAAAAAGTATAAAAACTATATTGTTTTGTACTTTTTTTTTTGTTATAATAAAATAGATAAATAGTGTAAAGGTGATAGAGATGGATTTTTTAATAAATTATATAAATGTTCTTGATGATTGTAGTATTTTGGGAACAGAATTTAACAATATTTTACAAGAAATATTTACAATAATTAAAATAGCTGTTCCTATTTTGGTTTTAGTATTATGTACTGTTGATATGGTAAAAGCAGTAATGGCTCAAGATGAAAAAGCTGTAAAAGAGTCATTATCTAATTCAATTAAAAGATTAATCATAGGTGTAGTGGTGTTTTTTATGCCTACTATAATAAATGTATTACTAGATTTTGCAGGCATGGCTACAGGAGTTTGTGGTATTGAGTAGGAGGTATAATCATGCAAATATTATTAATTAATGGAGGATTATATGGCCTTATTAAAGGTTTATATGGTACTCTAGCAAAAACATACGATTTAATGCTAACTTTAGTAGAAAAAACGTCAGGATATAATTTTGATTCTTTTGCTCAAAGTTTATATACGATAGCTGGTGTTTTTATGTTATTTAGAGTAACTGTTGGATTAATTAATATGATAATAAATCCTGATCAAGTAAATGATAAAAATGCAGGGGCAGGGAAATTACTAACAAGAATAGTAACTTCGATAGTATTACTGCTTGTTTTTGCACCGACATCTTTTGTGATGAGATCCGATGGATTATTAAATAGAGTGCAGGAAGCTGTAATTGGAGAAGATGGACTTGTAAATAATTTTATATCTGGTTCTAATATGTCAGAAAGTAAAAAAATAGATATAACAAAAGAAAATACAAGTACATCTAAGTTATTATATAACAATAATTTATTATTTGAAGATGTTTATGCTGCAACAAAAAGTAAAACATGTTATTTTGCTCAAAAAGTTTATAAAAATAGTAGTACAAGCTCATCAGCACTAATTAGAGAATGTAAAGCTAAACCAATATGTCAGCTTGGTAGTAGTGAATATAACAAAAGTGAATGTGAAAAATGTCAAAATGAAGCAAAAGCAAACGTAGGTACGGAATATTATAAAGTTACATTTTATTATGCTGATAGTGATGTTAAAAAAGGCGTTAAAATAAGCGATAACAGTAATATGACAGCAGAAGCATTTATAGGGAGCGAAGGAGGTTATAATTTTTCTGATCCAAATTTTAAAGCGGGAGGAAGTCCAAGTATTACTGAAAAATCTGTAGTTGAATGTGAAAATTGGGGAATTATGAAATATGGAGCACAAATAGGAAGATTAGTCCACAATCCAGATGAAGATTCTGCAGTTTATATAGGATATAACTCACTTGCTGATATGGATGGATCTGTTGAAGATGATATAGATGATAATTATGAGGAATATGTTGATGCATGTTTAAATGATCCTGACGAATGTGATACTAATATAGTAGAAAAAATAGAATCAAGAAACAGTTGGTTACCTGGAGTTAGCAATTCAGCAATAGAATTCATTACAAATTTAGCAAGTAGTTTTCAAACTTGTAATGCCGATAGTTCAAGTGAATGTGAAGATGCTAAAGAAGCACAATTTGGTTTAGTAGAAGGAACTAGTGCTAAAGATGGAGGTAAAAAAATTGTTGATTTGATGGATGGTGAAGATTTAACATTAGAATTTGTAATTGCATTAATTGCTGGCATTTTACTTATTGTATTCATTATTATGCTATGTGTGGACGTAGTTGTTCGTAATTTTAAATTACTATTATTAAAAATGATAGCTCCGATTCCAATAATAAGCTATGTTGATCCAAAGGATAAAATTTTTATGAATTGGTTGAAAATGTTCTTCTCTGTTTATATTGACTTATTCATAAAATTAATGGCAATAAAAATTGCGTTAGTATTAATTGATCAATTAACAGATTTAGACTTAGAGGGAATAGAATATTTCTTCGTTATAATAGGTATATTAATATTTGCAAAATTGATACCAAGTATGATATCTAAAATATTTGGTTTAGATATTAATGGTTCATTCAAAGATATTGGAAATATGATAAAATCTGGAGCAGGACTTGC